>DAIPYE010000192.1:0-5650 GCA_036782915.1 Bacteroidota bacterium
GTCTTGCTTCTCTTTTGAAAAATCCGCCAGGGATCTTTCCGACAGAAGCTGTCTTTTCTCTGTAGTCAACAGTAAGCGGGAAAAAATCCTGTCCCGGCTTTGCTTCATCTGATGCTGTAACTGTACATAGTACAACTACATCACCGAGTGATATAAGTACTGCGCCGTTTGCCTGTTTTGCTAATTTTCCTGTTTCGAGCGTTAACTTTTTTCCGCCTATCTCAATACTTTTTGTAATTGGCATTTAATCTCTTTTGTTTAATCGTTTAAATTATTTTCTGATTTCCAGTTCTTTTATGATCTTTCTGTATCTTTCAACATCCTTATTCTCAAGATATCTCAAAAGTTTTCTTCTTTTTCCTACCATCATAAGCAATCCTCTTCTGGAATGATGATCTTTTTTGAAAACACTGAAATGCTGTGCAGAAAGTTCATTTATTCTTTTGGTTAAAATTGCAACCTGTACTTCCGGTCTCCCTGAATCTTTTTCAGATTTGCCGTATTTCTTTATTATTTCCTGTTTTTGATCTGTTGTTAATGGCATTTTGCTTTATTTAAATGTTAATTTTATTTTCTAATTTTTCTGTTATTTCCAAACTTAATTTTTTGTCTTTTGAGATCTGCTCTGTCAATTCGTCAAGACTTTTGAATTTCTTTTCATCTCTTAATTTTTCTATGAAATTCACTTTAATATTCTTTCCATATATATTTTCATCAAAATCAAAAATGTTCACTTCCAGTTTTATCGATTCGTCGTCTGTAACCGTCGGATTACTGCCGATGCTCATCATTCCAAAATATTTCTTCCCTTCAATCTCTGTCAGAACAGTATAGATGCCTGTTTTTGGAATTAATTTATACTTATCTGCTACTTCTATATTAGCTGTCGGAAATCCGAGAACTCTTCCCAGTTTCTTTCCTTCAACAACCTTTCCTTCAATGCTGTAATATCTTCCCAGTATCTTACTTACTTTAAAAACATTTCCATCATTTGAAAGAAGATCTCTCAATACCGTGCTGCTGATATGCTGACCTTCAAATTTATATTCATCTACTTTATCAACAGTGAATTTATTTTCAACCGAAAGTTCTTTAAGTGTATTAAAATTCCCTTCGCGGTTTTTTCCGAACATGTGATCGTAACCAAGTATAAGATCACTCAGCCCGATCTTATTGATCAGATAATTATTGTAAAATTCACCTGCTGTAGTCTGGGAAAATTCCTTTGTGAAATTTATTACAAATGCTGTATCAACTTTCAGTTCTTTAAAGATCTCTAATTTTTCTTCAAGAGTTGAAAGTATTTTTATGTCAGTTGCTCTATTTCGAAGAACGATCTGCGGATGCGGGTCGAAGGTAACTATTACACTTCTTAAACCTTTTGAATCTCTGACAGAATTTAATTTCTCAATGATCTTTCTGTGTCCGAGATGAACTCCGTCAAATGTTCCGACGGTGACTGCGCTTTTTTTATCATAAGTTAATCTGTTTACATCTCTTATAACTTCCATACTTCATTATATATCATGAAAACTCAAATATATTATTCTATTCTTTTGAATTTTTTTGGGAAATTTTAAAAATAAGATAAATCAATTCAGACTTTTAACTACTTCCATGATCTTTTCAAAATTTACCTGTACACCCGGGTTTTCTGTAACTTCTTTATATTTTACCATACCGTCTTTTCCAATTACAAAAATTGCTCTCTCTGCTGTATTCTTCATTCCGTGAGCAAATTCCGCTCTGACTACACCGTATTTATTAATAACTTCTCTGTTAAAATCACTTAATAACGGATGCTTAATTCCTTTGTCTTTTGCAAATGCTTTCTGTACAAAAGTTCCGTCAACGCTGATTCCTAAAACTTCTGTATCCATTCCTTCATAATCACCAAAGCTGTCAGATATTGTACACATCTGATCAGTGCATACTCCCGTAAATGCCTGTGGAAAAAAAGCCAGTATAACATTTTTCTTTCCGTTAAAAGAACTTAAAGTGATATTTGTAAGTTCTGCTGATGGTGTGAAAGAAGGTAAGGTAAAATCGGGGGCTTTATCGCCAATATTTAATGCCATTTAATTTGTATTTTTATGTTTAATAAGCATAAAATATAGTCAATTCATAATTTATTAACAATCCGATACCATTTACCGAATCTACTTTAATTTAGTCCTGACTTTTGTATTTTATATCATAATTAATTCAATTACGGAACTATTTTAATGAAATGTACTTTTTCTTAAGTAAATTATCCTTTAAAAATTTAAATGAAACACATTTTCCGTGTATTTTCCCCGCTTATTGCCATACTGATATTTGTCAATTTATATTTTGCCAATACAGATGATCTGAAACCTATAGATAATTATCCCATCTGGATGATGGATTCAGCTGGTAACAAAACAGATCAGACTTCAGGATTAAGTTTTACAGGTGAGCTAAATGGTAAAAAAATGTTCATTTCCTGTGATGATATTGGCAAAATTAACAGAATTTCTGTCGATGAAAGTAAAAATCCGCCTGTTTTTGAATTTACAGAAATAAAATTTTCCGCAAAGGTCAACACTCTTTTTGATAAATTTAAAAAGAAAGACATGGAGGATATTTATTTTGACAGTCTGAACAATAAAATCTATCTGGCAATAGAAGGACATGAATTAAGTTCTTTAGATCCTGAAATTTACAGGAAAAAAGAAGGCATTTATGAGCTAACATTTAATAATGATATTCTTTCTTTCGATTCAATATTGACAATAAAAAGACTTAAGTTTCCGGAGGTTGTCTATAGATTTACTCATGATAATATTGGTTTTGAAGGTTTTTCCGCTACAAAAAATTATATGTTTATAGGACTTGAAAATTTCCAGTTTAATGGAGCTGGATTTTCTGACAGTACTATCATTTATATTTTCAACAGGAAAACAGGATTAGTAAAAAGTATCGGAACTAGCGAACTTAAAATAAGTTCGGTCTGCGGACTTAAGGCTACAGATGATTATAACCTCTATGGAATCGACAGAAACAGAAAAAACATGTTTTATATAAATTTTGATGAAAATTTTGATGTGAATGAAGTAAAAATCAAAAGACTTGAACTTTCCATTCCTATGCACCCGGATATAAATAATATTATTGGTGTAGCTCCCGAATCAATAACTTTTGATTACAATAATAATATCTATGTTTCCATTGACCCGTGGAAAGATATTTACAAGCCTGACATTACACAGAAAAGGAAGCTTTCAAATGAAGAACTGGATAAATTTTACAATTTCGTACCAATAATGTATAAATTTAAAAATGATTTCAATTAAAGATTTTAAAAAATGAAAAGTTACAAAAAAGAATTATGGTTTGACATTAAATCCCGTAGAGAATTTATAAATATCACGCCGGAAATTGAAATGTGTCTTTCTGAAAGCGGAATAGAGGAAGGACTGTTGCTTTGTAATGCAATGCATATTACGTCAAGCATTTTTATAAATGATGATGAATCAGGACTTCACAGTGATTTCGAAAAATGGCTGGAACATCTCGCTCCGGAAAAACCTCATTCGCAGTATAAGCATAACTCTTATGAGGATAATGCTGATGCTCATTTGAAACGAACTATAATGGGAAGGGAAGTAGTGGTCGCAGTTACAAATGGGAAACTTGATTTCGGTCCATGGGAACAGATATTCTACGGAGAGTTTGACGGTAAAAGAAAAAAAAGAGTTCTTGTAAAAATAATAGGTGAATAAATTTTACTTTTTTAATTCCTTCATAATAGAATCAATACCTTTCTTATTTGTATTTTTGGAACTATCCGGATTAAAGTTAACGGTTTTTGGCAATTCAAATTCGTTGCTCTTAAATGAAGGATTCATCTCAAGTCCCGTTGCAATGGCAGTAAATTGAGGATTCTGTATTTTTAATACATATTTCTTATCATAAACTGAAATTGTCATATCGGGTGCAGTTTCATAAATATAACATTCATGACCAATTATATTTTCATTACCCTTTAATTTCTTTGAACTCAGGAATCTTTGAAATTCATTTACATCAATTATAGTTTCACCGGTTTGTTTTGTTTTATTGTATTCGCTTAAACTTACTTTCTTACCAAATGTTTTCCCTCCTATTTCTGTAAAACTGTATACATTATTATCTTTTATATAAATTGCGCTGCCGCTTGCAGCACCCAAAATTACTGTGCTTATTACCTGTTTGAACTGATTACCGCTTCTGTAAATTGACATGTTACCTGTAATACTGCCACTGATATTGTAATCAATGATGAAGTCGTCAGATGAACTAACAGTTTTTTCCGTTTTGGTTTTGAATGAACTATCAGTATTAATGCTATTTGAATTTTCACCGGTTTTATCAGTTTTTGATAAATTATCCTGCTTATCTGAATCCTTATTACATGAAACAATCAAAATAATAATTCCAATCAATAAAGAATTTAAAAACAATTTTTTATAACTCAATTTCATATATTTTACTTAATTTTTAAAAATAAAAAAGGGATTATGTTTCTTATAAAATATAAAAAAATAATCCCGTTTAAATAAAAGATTAACTCACTGTCTGTGTGATGTGAGCATTTAATTTTTCAACGATCTTTGCTTTTGGCACTGCGCCGACGATCTGATCTTCCAGTTTTCCGTCTTTAAAGATCAGTAAAGTAGGAATGCTTCTTATACCGTATTTTAAAGAAACAGCCTGATTGTTATCAACATCAAGTTTACCGATTACTGCTTTGCCTTCGTATTCAGTTGCAAGCTCTGCAATTGTCGGAGCGATCTGTTTACAAGGTCCGCACCATACTGCCCAGAAATCTATGAGTACTGGTTTATCGGATTTTAATACTAATTCGTCAAAGTTGGCGTCTGTTATTTCTACTGGATGCATTTTTATTTCCTTCCGTTTTAAGTTAAATTTGAAATTATTTTATTTATAGAATTTCGTGAATTTTAATTTAGTCTTAAGTTATTTTCTCCAACTATATTTTTCAAGTTGGAAATTAATTCCTTTGATGCTTTAATTTTAAATTCACGCGATTTAAATGTTTTAGGATCAGAGCCGTTGACAACCCTAAAAAACAAATTAGAGTTTCCCGGACTGTTTTCCACCAGATCCCTGATCTGTGTTATTTTTGAAATTTCCGTACTATGTTCGTTAATATTCAAAGTGACATTCTTTGTAAACATCTCCAGAAATGCGTCAATACTGTACATTTCATCTACCATTAATTTAATTTTATCACCGTTTTCTTCCGGCACACCTTTTACAACCACCAGATTATCATTCTCGAATATCTTTATTTTACCCTCATATAATCTGCTGAATGCAATACATTCTCCCGATCCGTAAAAATCCACAAGATTAAAAACAACAAACTTATTTCCCTTTTTTGAAATTTTTACCTGCAGATCATTTATAACACCGCAGAATGTTGCAGATTTCACCTTTGCAAAGTCTATTTCCGAAGGATCTTCACCAAATGTCATATCAATAAAACTGTTAATGTCTTTTTCATATTTAGTAAGCGGATGTCCGGTAATGTAAAAACCGATTGCTGCTTTTTCTTTATTATACTTTTCTGATTCGGCAAACTCGGGATAATTTTCAATTATATATTCTTCTATATGTTTCT
>DAIPYE010000193.1:0-5644 GCA_036782915.1 Bacteroidota bacterium
TTGTTCAAAAAACCATTTTCTATGTTTCTATCTAACTATGTGGTTCAATCAAACATAGTTTTGAGACATTCTCCTTGCGAGGCAGGCTTCGCGAGGCGAGCTAATTGTTAATTCTTTTTTTTAACCTGAATTATTTCCATAACCGGCTCGATATGTTTAATCAAAATCACGATGCATATAGCAGAGCAAAATGAAAATAGAAACTGAAACTGATCACTTATCCCGGAATAAACCGGATTACTGAAACGGTATATTTTTTCCTGTAAAAAAATTATGGATAATGGCAGCAGTACTAAAGCTATTACACATGCAATATGTACATTCTTTACCAGTAAATTTGAAATTGAATAAAATAAAAGCCAGATTATTACCAGTGTGAAATTAACAGCAACCATTATTCCTGCTCCCGTTGCCAGTCCCCTTCCTCCCTTGAATTTCAGCCAGATTGAAAAATTATGACCTGCAAGTAAAAAGATTGAAGGTATCATTACTGTCTCCGGGTCATAACCTGAATAATGTAAAAACCACAGAACCGGAAGAAGTCCTTTCAAAAAATCCGTTATCAGTACAATTAATCCGTCAGCTTTTGAATGTGTAACATCAAAAGTATTTCTTGCTCCTATATTACCCGAACCTTCAATAGTCAGATTTTTTTTGTATTTATATTTCACAAGTAAATACGCGGTCGGAAAAGAACCTATCAGATAAAATATTACGCAAATAAATATTAATGGCATCAATTTTATTTTACTTCCTGTACTCTCGCTACTATAATTCCGCCCTGTTTCGGATTTGACATCATATAATCCTGTAACTCCATTGATGAAATTTCAACCTGCTTATTTTTTAATGATGCATTTAGCAGATAAGTATATCCGTCTTCCTTATAAACATATCCGGTATGCGCGACATCCAGTCCATCCAGATTTGAAGTTATTCCCACTATGTCTCCCGTCTGAAGTTTATCATATACATTTGCAATATCTTCTTTCGGAATGTAATAAAGCTGACGTGTATTTATATCACCTTCTATAGTCATCATTTGCGAATAATTATTGTCATCATTGGCAAGCTGCTTGTAAGAATTTCTGTGACTTGTCATAAAATCAATATTTTTGTTATAAGGTACTCCGCCGATATCTTTTGTAATATCTATTACAATTCCTTTCTGCTGGTTATCATATATCCAGTCGGAAAAATAATGCAGACGTGAAGGATATCCTTCATTTACTCCGTTTCGGTATCTTATTTTTTCTAATTCCGCCATATAGTCAGCAAAATCAAGCTTTCCTTCTTTCATTAACCTTGAGAATACTAAACAATTTTCTACAAATGTCACACAGTCAAGCCCTGTAATATTTACTGTTACAACTTCTGAAGAAGGATTTTCATCAAGTGTCCCGGCAACATAAGGTGTTCCCATAAATGTTTTCCCGACTTCAACTATCAGTTCATTAACAGGAAGCGATCTCATTGAAGTATCAAGTGAAGCAAGCTTTTTCTTACATTTCATCTTTTCATAATCATCCCTTAACTTTGAAATTGATTCAGCTGAAGGATCACTTTTTAAAAATTTAAATAGAGGTGGATTTGAAAAGGATAGATCAGAAAGAATAAAAATTAAACTGAATAATAAAATTAACCGACTTTTCATTAAAAATAAGTTCGTTTTTTTGAATTTTATATAACTTAATCATTATTAATTTTATTTTAAATGTTAAAATCATAAAATAATTACAATTTTGGATAAAATAAAAATAAGAAAAGCTTTAAAATCCGATTCAAAGGCAATTATCAATCTAATTCTGGAATTGGCTGTTTTTGAAGATCTCGAACCTCCTGATATTCCGGGAAGGAAAAGACTTTTAAAAGATGCATTTTCAAAAAATCCTCCGTTTTATGTAATTCTGGCTGAAATAAATAATGAAATTGCCGGTTATTCTTTTTACTTTTTTACATATTCATCTTTTGTTGCAAAAAAAAGTTTGTATCTGGAAGATATTTTCATTTCCGAAAAACACAGAAATAAGGGTATTGGTAAACTGTTTTTCAGTGAGTTATTAAAAATTGCAAAGAAAAATAAATGCGGAAGAATGGAATGGGTTGTTTTAGACTGGAATGTAAATGCAATAAAATTTTATGATAAGCTTGGCGCAAAAGAGCTGAAAGAATGGAAAACTTACAGACTTAAATTGTAAATTGAAATTATTTGAGCTTACTATGGTTTTAAGATTTTGTTAAACTTTACCGGAAGTTGATTGTCTAAAACCTGCAAATCAAAATTTTATTTAATTCTGACAATATTTTCAACTTACCGGTCTGATATATTCTTTTATCAAATAACAGAAGATAATTATCGATTTGAATATTAATACACTACATACAAAAAGTGATGATGATGAAATTATAGAATCATTTCTCAGCGGAAACAAGAATGCATTTAATATACTTGTCAGAAAATATCAGGAGAGAATTTACTGGGTAATTCGCAAAATGGTATTGGATCATGACGATGCAGATGACATTACTCAGGAATTATTTTTAAAAGTTCATAAATCACTGAAAGATTTCAGAGGAGAATCAAAATTTTTTACCTACATGTATAGGATCGCAATTAATTTATCATTGAATCATCTGGCCAAAACAAAAAAAAATAATTCCCGAAGTGTTAATTTTGAAAATACAAATGTAAGCTCTTTAGACTTAAATGCAGATGAAGCAATGGATGCAAATGAAAAAACGAAATTGCTGGAAGAAGCGATTGAGTCTTTACCTGTGCAGCAAAGAGCTGTTTTTAATATGCGGTATTATGAAAATCTCAGTTATGATGAGATCTCAGCAATTATGGGAAAGTCAACCGGCGGAATGAAAGCAAATTATTTTCATGCAATAAAAAATATTGAAAAATATCTTAAGAAGAATAGATTGTTTGAAGTAATGGAACAATTTTAAATAAATTATACAATGAATATTAAAAAGAATTTCAGCAAAGAAGAGCTAAAACACAGTCTTCCGGATTACATAAATAATAATATTTCAGATGCTGAGCTTTACGAAAATATCAGTAAGGAACTTGAAGTAAACAGTGTTCTGAAAAATGAATTTGATGAAATGAAAGAAACATTCGGCTTTTTGGATAACAATGAATTTTCAACTCCGCCAGATAATTATTTTACAAATCTTTCTGTAAGAATTAATGAAAAAATTCAGGCGAATGAAAACGAATTAAACTGGTGGGAAAGACTTGGTTTGATCTGGAAGATCCTTATACCGGCTGTTCCGGCAGCAGCAGTTATTATTTTTATTCTATTTAATTTTTATAATAATGAATCCCAAAAAATTGAGATCGCAAATGAAATTCCCGGAATTAATCCTAAAGTAGAAACTGAATTAAAAAAAGAATCTTTGGATAAAGAATCTTTGGAAAAAGAACCTACAGAAAAAGAAACTTCGAATGATATTAATAATAATACTCCTGAAAAATTAAAATTATTTGATAACAGTAATAAATTAAACGGCACAAATGCAGATTTTAAAAACAAGCAATTTCAAAGTCTAGAAGTTAATACTGATATAAATAACTCTGATCAGACAATTGAAAGTAAAGAAAATGCAATGGATTTAAAGGATGATATGAATGATAATTCCGGCTTTCCTGATAATTCAGAGATTTTCAGCAATGATCTTTTTGCAGGGATTCCGGATACGGAATACGAAAATGAGGCAGATTTTGACAGTGATATTTATAATGATAATGGAAATGAAGTTACTGATATTTTATACCAGGCTGATTTAACAGATGACAAATCAATTGAAGAAGAATTTTCAGATCTTTCATATGAAGAGCAAAATGAAATTTTAAATAATTTAAAAACCTATTAAATCAACGATTTTTAAAGTAAATATAAACTATAAATTGAAATGGAAAATCATTTTAAATTCAGAAAGCTAATTATTTTACTTCTTTTCGCAACTATTGCAGTTAGTTTTGCACAGAAAACAAGTTTTGCTCAATTTGTTCAAAAAGACAGCGGATATGTAAATTTAAAAGAAGATATAGAAAATATCATGAAACAGAAATTAATGGACAGTTTAAATCTGGATCAGGCATCTGCAGACAAATTCATTGAAACGTATAAGAAAAGTAAAAAAGATATCAGAATTCTATTAAAAGAAAAAAAAGAGCTTCAAAAATCAATTGAACAGGATCCGGGAGCTATTGATATCGGAACAAAACTTAATAAATGGATGGAATTTGACTCAAAAATAGTTGATTCCAGGATAAATTATTACAAGGAATTGCAAACATTTATGACATCTGAGCAAATTGCAAGATCTATTATCATCAGAAAAAATATGGAAAAAGGTCTCAGAAAAGAGTTAAAAAAGCACAGAAAATCTCCAAAAAACAGAAAATTTGAGAAAGAATAGGAGTAAAACAGTAAATTTATAGTTTCATAAGAAATAATGTTACAAAAAGACGGATTCAGTTGAATTCGTCTTTTTTTTGACAAAAATCAACAAATTCATATTCTAAATGTTATAAACTGCAAAATCTAAAATCGAATTGTTTTTACTTTTAGCGTCAAAAATCTTACAAAATTTCAAAAATTTAGAAGAAATTCTAACTTTGCACGTTAATATTCATTGATATTAAAAGTCTATTTTTTTAGCTTACAAACTTATTAATTCTATGTATAAAAATTTACCCGAAAATATATTTTTACCTGAAATTGAAAAGGAAATACTGAATTTCTGGAAAGCAGATAAAACTTTTGAGAAGAGTATTTCTTCTAAAAACGACAGTAAAACCTTTACTTTTTACGACGGACCGCCGACTGCAAATGGAAATCCGGGTATTCATCATGTGATATCCAGAGCAATAAAAGATATGATCTGCCGGTATAAAGCTATGAAAGGTTACATGGTTCTCAGGAAGGCAGGATGGGATACTCAGGGACTGCCTGTTGAAGTGGAAGTCGAAAAGCAGCTTGGAATTAAATCAAAATCTGAAATAGAGGAATACGGAGCCATTGAATTCAATAAAAAATGTAAGGAATCAATATTCAAATATCTGAAAGAATGGGAAAATCTGACAGAAAGAATGGGATACTGGATAAATCTTGAAGATGCTTATGTAACATTTCATAACGATTATATAGAATCAGTCTGGTGGGCTTTAAAACAATTTTTTGATAAAGATCTTATATATAAAGGATTTAAGATACTTCCATTTTGTCCGGTTTGTGAATCGCCGTTATCTTCGCATGAAGTAGCCCAGGGATATCAGGATCTGAAAGATCCGTCTGTTTTTGTGAAATTTAAAATTAAAAGCGGAGATCATAAAGATTCGAATTTTCTTGTCTGGACAACTACTCCGTGGACGTTGCCTTCAAATGCAGCATTATGTGTGAATCCCGAATTTAAATATGTTAAGATCAAAACAGCTAAAGGTGAATCCCTGATACTGGCGAAAGACCGGCTTTCTGTTATTCAGGAAGAATATGAAACAGAAATGGAAATTCAAGGTAGCGAACTGGAGTTTACTGAATATTTTCCTTTATTTGATTATCTGAAAGATGACAAAAAGGCATTTTATGTGACATTAGGAGAATTTGTCACAATGGAAGACGGTTCGGGAATA
>DAIPYE010000194.1:0-5588 GCA_036782915.1 Bacteroidota bacterium
GAAGGTATATCCCTAAATGCAAGCGTCTTTGCAGATTCCTGAAGACGGTTTAAATGTTCATCAAAACAAAATATTTTTTCGTTATAAATTCTCAATCCTTCCCATACTGCATCTCCTCCCTGAACTGAACTGTCAAAAACTGAAACTTTTGCATTTTCTCTGCTGTAAAGTTTATCCTTAATAAAAATTTTTATATCTGAATTTTTAGTATTAAACGACTGAAGCATAAATATTTATTTTACTTAATTAAACTTTTATTGAATGCTTAAACATCTTTTCATAAAAAGGCAAACATTCTTCATATAGATCATTCAGACCGGGAGGCAATTCCCTGCTGCTTGTCTGCTGTTTCTCAAAGCCTGTTGAATTGTGAACATTCTCATACCAATACTTTGCCCATACTCCGTCTTCCTTTATTCCTCCGGCTTTCCACTTAAGCATTTCTTTGTAAAAAGGGATATGCAGATTATTGCAAAGCTTCGTCAATGCGATTTCAGGATTCCGTAAGATCACACCTGAATCAATTACGATTGAATCAATATTTCCGGAATTCAATCGCTCATACAATTCGTACTGTTTTTGAATTCCTGTATCTCTCATTGTAATATTATTTATCACAAGAGAAAGAGACGCAATAAGCTGCCGGGGGTCACGTATCAAAAATACATTTACAACTTTTTCCAAAAATTGTTCATCTATATTAATGAGATGATGTGTCATTTGCTTCATAAATACAACATCTTTTTCATAATCCTTGAGTATTATATGATTAACAACATTCTCACCGCAACTTTCCATACTATTTATTATCTCATCTTTCCCAGGATGATCTGCGCCTGATTCAACAAGATAATGCGCATACAAAGGTTCATCTATCACCAGGGTATCCGGCCGCTGAGCAAATGAATACATTAAAGCAGTGGAAATATTTCTGGGGCTTGACCAGAGACAGATGTTTTTTGAATTCAATTTATTTTATGCAGAAAATTTTTTTAAAGAAGAATTACAGTCAAGTTAAAATCAATTACCGGAATTCACTTTAGAATAAATAACAGAGTCGAGAAATTTATTATTAAAAAAATAGCTTTCCTTAAAATGACCTTCCTTTATAAATCCGCATTTTTCCAGCAATCTGATGGATCCCGTATTTTCAGGATCTACATTGGCTTCAATGCTGTGAAGATTCATTTTATTGAAAGCAAAATCAGACATTGCATTTATTGCTTCTGTCATAATTCCTTTTTTCCAGTATTCGGGCAGCAGATCATATCCGATTTCAGCCCGGAAGTGGTTTTTTATAATTCTCCAGAATCCTCCGCTTCCGATCAGCTTATCATATGGTTTTAAAGTTATTCCCCATCTTATACCATCTTTGTTATTAAAAGCTGACTTTATAATTTGTACGGACATTTCAGCTTCAGCTAAAGTTGAATATGGAATTTTTCCGAAATATTTCATTGCCTCCGGATCGGAATAAATGTTAAAAAAATCTCCGACATCATTCTCTGTAATTTTCCTTAATACTAATCTATCCGTTTCCAGGACAGGGAAAGTATCAAATACATTTTCATTAAATGTCATAAAATATTTTAAAAATTGTTTTACTTTATTTTTAGACCAACCATTTTTTTCGGATCAACTTTTTCTGAAAACTCGGCATCTGTCAGCAAATCTAATTCCATTGCAGCTTCACGAAGTGTTTTATTTTCTTTATGAGCTTTCTTTGCAATTTTCGCGGCATTCTCATAACCAATATGAGTATTTAAAGCAGTAACAAGCATTAGAGAGTTTTCAAGATTTCTGTTTATTGTTACATAATTTGGTTCAATTCCCACTGCACAATTATCATTAAAAGATTCACATGCATCACCAATTAATCCGGCAGAGTTTAAAAAATTAAAAATCATCATAGGTTTGAATACATTTAATTCAAACTGTCCGCTCATACCGCCGATAGTTATTGCTGTATCATTTCCGATCACCTGCGAACAAACCATTGTAAGCGCTTCTACCTGCGTTGGATTTACTTTACCGGGCATTATAGATGATCCCGGTTCATTTTCAGGGATAAGTAATTCACCGATTCCGCTTCTTGGTCCAGATGCTAATATCCTTATATCATTTGCAATTTTCATCAGACTTACGGCTAATGTTTTCAGTGCTCCGGAAGCTTCTACAATAGCATCATTGGAGGCCAGTGCTTCGAATTTATTTACAGCAGTTTTAAATTTTATTCCGGTAAACTCTGATATTTTACCTGCCACAAGGACAGCATAATCAGCCGGAACGTTAATTCCCGTGCCAACAGCAGAACCGCCGAGCGCTAATTCAGATAGATGCTCCAGTGAATTATTTATTGTCTGAAGTCCGTGATCAATCATTGAAACATAACCTGAAAATTCCTGTCCGAGAGTAATGGGAGTAGCATCCATATAATGAGTTCTGCCGATTTTTATGACTTCCATGAATTTTTCAGATTTTTTATGTAGAGTATTTCTCAGCTTAGTGACTTTGGGAATTGTATTTTCCATTAAGATCTTATAAGCTGCGATATTCATTGCTGTAGGAAATGTATCATTGGAAGATTGTGATTTATTTACATCATCATTCGGATGAAGTATTTTATCTTTATCATCAAGCTTTCCGCCATTTAAAACATGTGCTCTGTTTGCTATGACTTCATTTACATTCATATTTGACTGTGTTCCTGAGCCGGTCTGCCAGACAACAAGAGGAAATTCATTATCTAATTTCCCTGTAAGTATTTCGTCGCACACACTGGTGATCATTTTTACTTTATCTTCAGCAATTACACCGCATTCCATATTAGCATAAGCAGCTGCTTTTTTCAAAATAGCAAAAGCATAAATAACTTCTATAGGCATTTGATTTTTTCCGATCTTAAAGTTTTCAATCGACCTTTGGGTCTGAGCTCCCCAGTATTTTTCTGAAGGAACCTTTACTTCTCCCATTGTGTCATGTTCAGTTCTATAATTCATTTTAAAGATTAATATTTAGTAGTTAAAAAAATATCCGCAAAGAAACTGAAAATACTCTCTGCGGATAATTGAATGTTTGAATTTAAATTGTTACTAATACTATTTTATCAAAACCATTTTTTTTGTATCTGTGACATTTCCGGCTTCAATAGTATAGAAATATGTACCGCTTGAAAGATTTGAACCATTGAATTCAAGTGTGTAATAATTCGCAGTCTTAAATTCATTATTAATAAGAGTTGATACAAGTCTGCCGCTTATATCATAAATGCTTAGTTTCACTTTCGAATCAAATGGCAGTGAGAAATTAATTTTTGTTGACGGATTAAATGGATTAGGAAAATTCTGATTCAGTTCAAACTGAGAAGGAACTCCGATTATTACTTCATTCTGAAGATTGAAATATTCAAAGTTTCCGTTAAAGTCTATTTGCTTCAGGCGATAAGAATATTTACCTGAATTTAATTTATTATCAGAAAATGAATAGGATCTGGCTTCATTAGTTGTTCCGTAACCGTTTACAAATGATATTTTCTTCCATGATGAATTTTCATCAGATGTTCTTCTTTCAATTTCAAAACCGCTGTTATTAATTTCACTTGAAGTATGCCAGTTAAGATTCACATTATTCTTATTTATCATTGCAGAAAAACCGGAAAGTTCGACCGGCAAAGTGCCGTTATATGCTCCAAAGTATCTGCTTTTAGCGGGAACAAATCCCGGGTTAATTACATCAGAATCCACAGTATTCCAGTTGAGTGAAATTGTACTTGCAGTTAATATATCAAGTGTCACTGTGCAGATCCTTTCTCCAAGACCAAATGTTCCGGGTACATTTGAAATAACATCTCCGGAGGTAGCTGCAATATACTGGATCTGAACTCCAACCTTGCTTTCACTTGGAGTAATTACACCAAACGGATCATTATAAGAACCTGTAATGCTTCCGGCAGTATATTTCGGGTTAACATTAGAAATAACAGGATTGTTCATTGTATGCCCGTTATATGTTATGTAGAAACTTGAATTTCCCATAACAAAACTTGCCTGAGTATTCCGGAGAATATAAATGTCGTAACTGAACTTTGTTCCGGCATTTGTAATATTGAAATTTGTTATAGTATTTGAAACTGTATCCTGTTGAGAATAGGATGTGTTTAAAACACTTAAAAATAACAAAGTAAGAAAAATTGTGAATAAAGATTTCATAATTTATTTGTTTACTTATTAATAAAAATTTTAATAATTTGGAACCTGAGAAACTTTCCCAAGATTTATATTTGCAAAGTTATAATCTGCAGAGCTTACAACTGCAGAAAGATTTAAGTCAGCCTGATTGTAGATTACACTACCTAAATTAACAGTTACAAGACCTAGGTCTGCAGCTGAAATAATAAAAGATTTGTTTGCGTCTCCTGAATAAGCACCGAATACATTAGTATTTAAAGTTGCAGCCTGATTACCGTAATATTGATTTATACCTGATGTAAAATCGTAAAGTGAACTTGTAGTACTTAAAGTCTGCTTTAACCGTGACATAACCGGAAGATGATTTCTGTGACCTACAACTATAAAATAGTCTCCGGAAATTACACTTACTTTTACCGGACTTACACCATCCAGATCTACGATAGTTCCGTCTGATTTAATAAAAGCAGCTCTTCTTTCACTTGCAGTTGCCACATCATCAAAGTTAGACCTTATTTCAAGATATACCCAGTCAACGACACCTGCAGGGATTGTAGTAACATTTTCAGTTCCCGGATAATTATATTGAGAATTTGCATAGGGTTGAGTTAATGGAATAATACCTTCGAGAAGTAAATCAGTTCTCATATCATTAGTACCGGATGAATATGCACCTTGTAAGAACAACTTAGCATTTATCTTGGTATCAAAATCATTAATACAGTTTAGTCCTCCTCCTGAAAAATCACCTAATGAAGAAACATTATTAGCTGTGAAGAAATCACCGGCTGCATTTACAGGAGTAAAAGTTGTCCAGGAAACGCCTGTGAATTCAGCTCCGTAAATATTTGTTTCAATTCCATTAACATCGGTATTCTGATAATTAAACCTGTTGTTTGTATTATAATTTGTAATTCCTGTCGGTGTAATGATCCAGTATCTGTTTAGATAATCAGAAATACAATTATTAAATGGATGCTTAACATTTAAAACTCTGGATGACAAATACGCTCCGGGTGCAAGAGTCCAGTTTAAAAAACAAACCTGATCAGGGGAATATCCGACATTTCCCACTGTGAAATTAAATGCAGTGGGAGTTGATGTATCAAATCTTTTTCTTAACTCACCTGTCGAATTTGTATATACATAGTTAGCAGGAAACGGATTAAAAATAAAAGCATCTTTGTCAATTGTCAGATTATTTGTTCCCAGGGTAATTAAACCGCTTTGAATAAATAATAATCTGCTGAGATTTAAATTATCAAGTAATGTAATACCATTTGACCGGTTGAGCTGTAAAGTTCTGAGTCCGTTCTGAACTGTTGTCAAACCAGTATTTGCAGAGCTTCCTCCGAAAAACATATCTGATCTGCTGCCGCCTTCAATTGTTCCGCCGGGAGT
>DAIPYE010000195.1:0-5545 GCA_036782915.1 Bacteroidota bacterium
TATCAATTGCCATTGATCGCATAGCACTTTGATATACGTCGCTATTTATTTTTTGCCATAATACATTTCCATTATCTCCGTCATATTTTGTTGTTAGAAAATTGTTTCGACTTGTTCCGGCTACCACCAGATCCGGATGCATTTCATCACCGGGTTCATAAACTAATTTTAATGCGCTGGCATAGTCACTGCCGTTTGAAGGGCTATTGTAACTTTTCAGCCATACTTGATTTCCTAATGAATCATATTTAATAGTAACTAAGTCATCGTTTGTTATTGAATTCTTTACGTTACCGGTTACGAATACATTCCCGGATTTATCTACTTCTAATTTTTTTTCTTTGTATTCATTGGTTCCGCAACAGTTTCCGGAATATGTCTTAATCCACATTAAATCACCGACAGAATTGTATTTCAAGGTCAGAAAAATTTGCGTATGTCCTGTTACGTATACATTTCCCTGATTATCGGCAACAATATCAGAAGGCGTATTTTCAGCGCTTGTAGCATAACTACTATTCCTTACCCAAATCTGGTTTCCGTTATTATCATACTTTATTGTCAGATAATCTTTGTTTGTTCCGGAAGTGGTGCTGTAACCGGTTACATATACATTTCCTGATTCATCGAGAGTTATTGCTTTTCCCTCATCATGTGAATTACCAATACCTCCGAAATGTCTGACCCATAAAGAATCACCCGCCGGACTATATTTTATTGTAACAATATTTTTATTCGCTCCTACACTATTCGCTGTGTAGCCAGTTAAGTATATATTACCTTGAGCATCAAGTACTAAATCGCTTACTCCGTCTTCAGAATTATACAGGTTTTTATTATCATATATTTTTATCCACTGCAGGTCACCCTGCGGAGTATATCTTAATGTTACGATATCTGTTCCGCCGAGTATTGAAGTTCCTGATATAACCGAATTACCTGAATTATCCGTAGCTGCACATTTTACCATACTTCCAAAGTTATTTAAATACCAGTATCTTAACCACTCCTGACTTACCTGAGAAAATACTTCATTAATTCCTGAAGTAAGTATCAGCAAAATAAATGCTGAAATTAGTATTAGCTTTTTCATAAACTTTTGTTTTTTGATTAATAAATATTTTTTTTTAGATTCGATCTTTTTCAAATGAAACAAAGATTGTAGCGTTTTCATAATTTGTTCTTCCTTTCCTGCATTGAAGCAGATTTAATTTTTTTGAATTTCAGATTTTGTCTCTGCAGTTGACTCATCTGATGTTTCAGGAATAATGATCTGTCCTTTACCGGATCAATTATTCTGATACAAAAATGGTTATTATTAACCGGTGATTAAATAGGCGCGCAATACCAATCTGTATGCAGGTAGTCATGTATATTGGGGAGAATGTTTATTTACTATTATTTATGATAATTGAAAATATGAAGAGAAACAGGATATCTAAAACAGAATAGGAATTTTTTTGGTATGTCTTTTTTATATTTAGAATGTAAAATTCAGGCAGGTCGGATTAATGTTTTTATTATAACAGCATAAAATCATTTAAACAACCAAAGGACAGAATAAAATATCAGAAAGATAATTTTTTAAAACTTACATATAAAACCTCAGCTTAAAATTATTTATTAACTTAAATTAAATAATCATGAACCCTAAAGTAAAAAACTATTTAGACACTTTCCTTGAAGTTTCTAACTCTTCCGAAGATTTGATCAAATTGGTAAATATCTTAATAGAAACAATTCAACCTCCATTTCCTGATTTTCCTCCGGAAGTACAAATAGCGAATTATTACGAAAATAAACCGGGGTTATCACCGGAGAAACAATCCATAGTAGATGAGTATTCAAAAAAATATAAAAAATAATTTTCTGATCAATTCAATAAGCATTTTTTATTATGCAAGAATAATTATTGAGTTTTGAATGAAATCAGAATTATTAAATATCCCCAGTTCTAATTTCATTTATTAATAAAACTTTCAACCATTTTACGGAAAAATAAAAATGAAAGAATATTTTAAGTTCAGTCACATTACAAACAGAAACGGTTTATCACAAAATACGATCAACTCTATAATACAGGACAGAGAGGGATTTATGTGGTTTGCCAGTCAGGACGGACTGAACAGATACGACGGATATAATTTTAAAATATACAAAAAAGATAGAGATGATAAACATTCCATTTCCGAAAATTTTCTAAGCATTCTTTACGAAGACCTTTCCGAAGAAATAATCTGGATCGGATCATATAATTCCGGCTTAATTATGTATGATAAAATCAGGGACAGATTTTCAAAATTGAAAAATATGGAGGAGATCGCGAATGAGTATATTACTTCAATCACAGAAGACGGAGAAAATAATTTATGGATCGGAACATTCTATAAGGGAATATATAAATACAACAGGAGGAATGACCGGACAGAAAAAATTGATCTGCAACAATTATTCGGGGATGACAGCATAGATAAAAGCAATATAATGAGTTTGCAATATGATAAAAACGAAAACATGATGTATGCTGGAATATGGAATTTCGGATTGTATAAAATTGATCTGACAGGAAATAAAAATGAATACTTCCGCAACGACAAGAGTACAAATGGGATCATAAGTGATTATGTAACAGTACTGTATATTGATAACAATAGAAATCTCTGGATAGGAACTTACGGCGGACTGAGCAGATATTCAATTGAAGAAAATACATTTGTTCATTTTCTGCATGACGTAAATAACAGGCATAGTATCTCAGGCAACATAATCAGCGATATATGCGAAGATTTAAATGGGAATATCTGGGTTGGAACATACGGAGGAGGGCTTAACAAGTATAGTCTTAGTACAGGTATGTTTACTAATTACTCTACAAAGCACGACAGAAAATCAGGATTTATCTGTGATACAATATTTTCAATGTACTATGATAGATCAAATGTATTGTGGATAGGCATTTTTGCCGAAGGATTACTAAAACTTGATACTGAGCAAAAAAAATTTCATATTATCAATAATTATGATAAAGAGTTCAAAGAAGACGGAAGAAATAAAATTTCCTCAATATTTGCTGTAAATGAAAAGAGTATATTGTTCGGTACTTTCAGTAACGGATTATATAATTACAGGAAAGATAACTTCGAAAATTCAATCATAAAAATCCCGCAATTTGGGAATGATAACATTTACAAAATTACAGCCGCGGAAGAAGGAAGCTGCTGGATTACGGGAAGCAAAACCGGACTCTTCAAATTTAATATATTGCAAAACACAGTATCCGGTTATAATAATTTAAAAACGAGTGATTACACGCAGATACTGTCTGTCTGCAAGATCAAATCTGATCATGATCTGTTATTAGCAGGTACAAGGAATGAAGGGATAAAACTATTTGATTCCGGAAATGAAATCATACTTGAGGATAATATTATAAAAGATTCCAGAGACTTCGAGGTAAAATCAATGTTTATTGATTCAGATAATAATTTATGGATAGCCACCACACCTAAAGGGCTGATAGTATTCAGAAATATTCTTATTTCAAAAGAGAAGATAGTTTTAGAAAATTATGAAAATTTTGATTGTGGGAATACTGTCTTGTGTATACATGAAGATAAAGAAGAAAACATTTGGGCGGGTTCATCCGCTAATGGATTATGTAAAATACAAAACGGTAAAAAAATTTCCCGAATATATACAGAAAAAGACGGACTAAGTAATAACTGTGTTCTTGGAATACTTGAAGATGAGAATGAAGATCTTTGGTTAAGTACTGGCAAAGGTTTGTCCAGGTTTAACAAGAAATATAAAACTTTTAAAAATTATGACATAACCGACGGACTTGACAATCTGGAATTCAATGACGGAGCTTATTGTAAATATGAAGACGGTACAATGTATTTTGGCGGAAACGACGGTATTAATTATTTTAAACCTGATGAAATAAATGACAATCCATTCATTCCGGATATTTCAATTACAGATTTTCAAATTTTTTATTCTTCAGTAAAAGGTTCACCGGAGAATCCTTTTTTGAAAACAAATATTCTTTTTGCAAAATATATAACTCTGTCATACAATCAGAGCGTATTTTCTTTCGAATTTGCAGCGCTTGTTTTCAATAATCCGCAAAAAAATCAGTATGCATATAAAATGGAAGGATTTGATGATGAATGGGTTTATTGCGGGACGAGGAGAACAGCGACTTATACGAACTTAGATCCGGGTGAATATATTTTCAGAGTGAAAGGTTCGAACAATGACGGATTATGGAATGAAGAAGGAACTTCAATAAACGTATCTATTTCTCCTCCTTGGTACAGGACATTATTGTTTAAAGGTTTAGTGGGACTTAGTGTGATAGGAAGCATCGGTTCATTTTACCAAAAGAGAATTCAGAAATTAAATAAAGAAAAATCGCAGCAGGAAGAATTTACAAGGAAGCTTATAGAGTCGCAGGAAAATGAGCGAAAGAGAGTTGCAGCAGAACTTCACGACAGTCTGGGACAGGATCTTTTGATCATAAAAAATAAAGCTCTTGTGAATATTAAGAAAGCAAAAGATGAAGATTCGAAAAAGCAGATGCAGGAAATTTCTGATTTATCTTCAACAGCTTTGAATGAAGTAAGGGAAATTTCATATAATCTGAGACCATTTGAACTTGACCGGCTTGGACTGACTAAAACAATTACATCAATGATCAGTAGAGCGAACAGTTCGACTAACATAGATTTCAATGGCAGCATTGATGACATTGATAAAATATTTTTACCGGAAGTTGAGATAAACATATACAGAATACTGCAGGAAAATCTGAATAATATTATAAAACATTCGGAAGCAAAACAAGTTGAATTAAGTGTATTGAAAAAGGTAAAAGAGATAGTGATAAATATTTCAGATAACGGAAAAGGATTTGACATAAGTAAATTCAAATTTAATACAAAGAGAAACGGATTCGGGCTGAAAGGAATTGAAGAGAGAGTAAGATTACTTAATGGGGAATTTAAAATAGAGTCATCTGAAGGAATTGGTACGAAGGTCATGATATCAATTCCTGTCAACTGAAAATATTTTGCTAAAGTTATATAAGGGTCAGCCTGTATATAAAATACAAATTGCTCCTTATTCTTTATGAAAATGTATCTGATTAAATTTGCAGAAACTTAAGTGAATTAAATTTCAAGAATTCTTCTGCAGAAGATTCAGAAAAGAGTATAGGATTTCAATTGTTCAATTAAGAATAAATTGAGATCAATTTAAACCAAATCATTCATTAACTTAAACTAAAGGAAAACAAGAAATGAAAAAACTAATTTTCACTTTCAGCTTTATCATGTTTTTTGCAGTAAGCTCTTTCTCACAATGGACAGAACAAACATCAGGCGTTACAACTCCGATTTATTCAGTATCAGCAGTGGACAACAGTGTAGTCTGGGCATGCGGTAACGGCGGAGTAGTCTTAAGAACAATCAATTCCGGTGTCACATGGTCGGTTACAACTTCACCAAATTCTTCGGCAGGGCTTTACACAATTGAAGGAATA
>DAIPYE010000196.1:0-5540 GCA_036782915.1 Bacteroidota bacterium
TTATGACTTACAATGTCATGTCTATTGTCTATATAATATCTATAATATTCATTTTTATCATATAATTCTTTCTTATATTTATGTAATATACCAGGAGCTTTATAAAGCATTAATAATCTCATTTCATCGAATCCATATTTAATTAATAATTTATATTTTCTTTCTGGTTCGATTTTAAGATAATATATAATATATTTCGAATCGATATCATAATAATTTGATAAAATATATAACATTTCCAATGTTATATAGTTTTTATATAAGTAAGTTATATTTTTCATATCAATTTTTCTTTGTTTGTCTTGATTAATAATATTCATAACTAAATTAATATTATTATTTATTATTGCGGCTCTTACATCATATTCGTAATCTTCCCAGATCCTTGCGCTGGACCAGCTTCCGATTTTATTTACTATTTCCCTTCTCCATACACAAGCCCCCGTTGCCCAAGGTCTTCCGTGCTTATCGAAAATTACCGGTATGATATTATTAAAAGTTTTGTCGTTTTTATTCCTGAGAAAATTACCTGTATTTCTTAATAATAATGTTTTAGAGTATGCCATTCCGGCTTGAGGATTCTTTTCTATATAAGTAATAAGTTTATCTAAAAATTCCTTATGCCAGAAATCATCTGAATCAAGATATGCAAAATAGTCGCCTTTTGCCATTAATCTGCCTACTTCACGCGAAAGTCCCGGACCGATATTTCTTTCATTTCTTTCAATCTTTATCTTAAAACCTTCACCGGAATATTTGTCTATAAAAGATCTGTCAAATTTGTCTTCATAAAAATCATCAATAAGTATAAGTTCGATCGGTCGGTAGGTCTGATCAAGAACCGATTTCATTGAAGAGCTTAACAGGTCTAATCTGTTATAAAATGGAATAATGACCGATACCAGCTTATTAGTTTTATTCAAAATGTTTGATATTTTTAGTAAATAAATGCCCGGATCTTTGAAAAAAATTGATTAGTTTTAAAACAAATGTTTGAATATTTATAAAGAATTTAGTAAAATAATCTGAGCTAAAAAAGATTAAATGTTATTCTAAAACCAACTGATTTTTGGACAGAATTTAACATTTTAAAGAGGTAAAGATTTACGATAGGATTATTTTGATTTCTTAATTATTTATGTAAAAATACAATTTATTTTTCGCTTTTACTATCTGATATTGACTCCATAAAGCTGAATTTAAGTATTGAAATGTACAATAAGAAATACTTCGGTTTCGTAAGGATATTTTTTTTGCCAAGCCAGATTGCCATTCTTTCATGATTTTTAACAATAATTTTACATCGTTATAAATGTATTTCAGATCAGTTCCTTTTGATGAAAGCAATTTCCTGATCCTCAATGCTTGTTCTTCTGAGATTTCAATTCCTAATCCGGAAACATTTTCCTTTGCAATTAATGTGCTGCCGTTTGAAACAATGTCAGAATAAACCATGCTGTTATTAAAACTGTGCTTTCTGTATTTAACAAGCATCTCTTCAAGATTATAAACCTTTCCGTAATTACTGATCTTTGAAATTATTCTGTAATCTTCGGCATGAATAAAGTTATCTTCATACTTTAATCCGTATTTATCCACAATTTCTTTTCTGAATACAATACTCGGATTTGCAAATGTACATCTGAAAAGAAGATTGAATTTTGCTTCAGGACTGTTTATTGGTCTCATTGGCTGCGAGATGAATTTTTCGTTTTCATCCATTACGATTATATTCGATCCAACAAGCACATAATCATTGTTATTCTCCAGAAATGTTATCTGTTTTTCCAGTCTTTCCGGCATGGAATAATCATCTGCATCCTGAATTGCTAAGTATTTACCCTTTGCAATTTCAAGTGCTTTGTTTAGTGAAGGTACTCTTCCCTTGTTCTCTTTATTATCAATGAAAACAATTCTATTGTCTGCCAATGACAATTCACGGACTATAAGTGAGGTATTGTCAATTGATCCGTCATTTACAATTATAAATTCAAAATCCCTGTATGTCTGATTCAGTATGCTTTCTACAGATCTTGCAATGTATTTTTCACAATTATAAACTGTTGTTATAACAGATACTTTCGGGGATGATTCTTTCAAATTATTTTATTATAATTTGGCTCAAGAAAAAACTTTTCGCCATCTTGCTTCCTTTACTTCTCTTATTCTGGAGTTATATTTGCTTCTTATCTTTAATAATTCTTTCAGTCTTCCGATCGTTTTTTCAATCCGCAGAATTTCCTTGTCTCCTTCAAAACTGTCCTTCATCGCAAACAATTTTCTGAATCCGTAACCGCGTAATTTTCTTAACAACCTGATTGCTTCTTTATGCCAGTTATGATCCGGATCATTACTTCCGCTGTTAATGAATAAATTCAGATACGGATCAAAATCAACTTTCTGTGCTCCGTATCCACGGTTAAGCTTTCTGAGGTATTCCCAGTTAAGCCTTACTTCCGGTATAAAATGTTTAATTTTTAATCTTTCATCATACCAAATTTTCCATCCGGCAAGACGGAGCGCATAGCATTTTTCAATATCACCTCCTGATGTAAGTTCCTTTCCTTTTCTGTCGCTGAGAAATGAATTAAATCCTTTTGAATATAATTCCTGTAAAGCGGATTTGCGGATAAATAATCCCGCGCCCCATAAAACATCTGTGCTGTTCTTTAATTCACCTGATCTTTCTGCCTGTCTGCCGACTGAATAATTTTTAATGTTTTCTCCAAACCATTCAGGAATTTTCCCTTCCGTAACAGCTTCACTTACACCTCCAAGTGCTCCGATCCTGTCATTACTTTCGAGAATTTCATATCCTGTTTTAATATAAGATTCATCCAGCCAGTTATCATCATCACAAAACAATATATATCTGTATTCAGCATTATTCAAACCTGTTTTTCTGGCAAAGGATAAGCCTAACTTCGGTTCCTGTATTATCCGGAATTTCACAGGACAGTTGAATTCCTTCATTAAACTGATTGCTGTGTCAGAAGTATTGTCCGAAGATGCATTGTCTATAATAATCACTTCCCATTTAATGGATGAAGGCACAGACAATTTGCAAATATGCTTTAATGTTTCCGGCAGGAATTCAGAGCTGTTGTGACAGCATATAACTATCGAAACTCCTTCGTCAGTTTTCATATAATCAGTTTTTGAAAATATTTGCTGCGGCACTGCAAGCAGATTTCATAAAATCCGTCATTGTTGGTCCGGTTAAATTAATTTTTTAGTTTTTTCCTTTTAACTTTCCGCCCGCGCTGTTTCCGATAATGGAATTTATCATCAGACTCAGTTTATTTCTGTTAAACACTGATGGCGGATACAGAAGTATTGATGGTATTAACAGCTTTAAAGTATCTAATCTTTTATTGCCGGAATAACTTTCCCTGGCTAATGAATAAAGCTCTTTTGACCTTGCTTTGAATTTTCGGTATCTAAAATAATGGTATACACTTACAAATTTATATTTTAATATTTCAGGGTAGTGTTTAAATCTTGCCCGGAATCCTCCGAATTTATTTCCGGAATTTCTAATGTTTTTAAAATTTCGTTTTATCAGAGTTAACGGATTATAAGAAACAGTTTCTCCGGGCATTCTGAATTCAGATGCATATACAATATTGGATTTCTTAATTTTCTTTCTTCTGAAAATGTATTTAGGCGAAAGAATATAAGCAAAAATTAAAATTGAATTTCCTTTGAAAGTCTCGCCCTTCTTTCTCAGTTCATTCCCGTAATAATCGATCTTATGCGCAAATGTGTATTCAGGATTATCTTTGTAAAGGTGATAAATGAAATTCAGTTTCTCCGTATCCTTGCTTCCGAAAGCAGTGTATAAAAATAAATTTAATCTTGATTTCTTCGTAACTGAAAGGGGATAAACCAAAAAAGATGCTATCATATAAAAGGTTGCCCAATTGTATTTGTGAAAATAATATCTGTCTCCGGCTTTCATATAGTACTCATATGATTTCTCCCTGTACTTTTTAAATCTGAAATAATCTATAAACCTCTTTAACCAATAAAATGGATTTAAATATCTGAATTTAAATCCCGGTGCGGCAGTTTCCTCTTTCTTTTGCTTTTCAGATTTAAATAAAAATTTCGGGGAAATCAAATAAGTAAGAAATAAAAGAGTATTTCCTTTAATAGATTTATTCTTATTTCTGTATTCATTCCCGTAATAATGCAGTTTATTTGCCAGAGGCAGTCCCGGCGGAGTTGTCAGGAAAAAATAAAACCACTTTAATCTCTCCGTCTTCTCTATACCAAACAAAGAATATGAAAGCAAAACGGATCTTGTACTCTGCTTTATAGATTTAGGATAGATCATATAAGAAACCATTAATGTCGAAAATGCTTTGAATCTTTTTTTCTCATAAAAACTATTTCGCGCATTTACATAAAGTTTCTGATTGTAATACTTATTCTTTTTGAATGTAAGCACAGATATAACTCTGTCAGTATTTTTCTTAAGTTTATATCCGATCTTTTTCAGATTATAAGGCTTCTGATCATAATAAAAGAATTTCAAATAATTGTATAAATAATAAGGAAGATTCTTTTTGTCATAATGCCAGCAATGATAAATTACCCTGTCCCTTGTATTTTTTCTGTTATCTGCACCGGATGTTTTATTGTAACCGTTCATGCAGAATGTTCCCAGATAATCCTCGATCTTATACAATTTATGTTTCTGATATGCTTTTAACAGGAACCAGTAATCCATTGTCATATGATTATCAAGCGGGAATGGTCCTATATCTGTCTGCATGCTTCTTTTGTAAAAATAACTCACAGGATTAATTGGAAACATATATCGGAATGGCAGCATGATTTTCTTATAATCGATCTCCGCATTTCTTGTATATGTGTGATCTCCGTATTCAAAAAAGAGATTGCCGACAACCATTTCAGATTCAGGATTTTCTTTAAATGCTTTTGCGATCTTTTTAAAAGCTCGTCTCTGATAATAATCATCAACATTCAGATATGAGATCAGATCTCCATCTGACATGTCAAATGCCTTATTCATTGCATCTGACTGACCCTTGTCAGGTTCTGAGATCCATTTCAGATGAGGATATTTTTTTAAAATATCAACCGTTCCGTCAGTCGAACCCGCGTCACAGATTATATGTTCGAAGTTCGGGTAACCCTGACGCAATACACTGAGAATTGCTTTTTCGATAGTTCCTGCTGAATTAAATGACGGGGAAAGTATGCTGATCTTTGGATGTTTCGTTTCTGCATTTTCCTGAGTTTCAATACTGCTAACAGACTCTTCACTCCATGGCCAACCGTATCTGAAATCATTTTCACTTTCAAGAAATTTTCTGTGCTAGGATTTCATGAAAGAAAAACTTTTCCGCCACGGAGCATTTATAATTTCTTCGAATTTCTTATCATATTCTTTTCTATCCTTCCATAGCTCCTTTACTTTTGATAAATAAAATTCAAGCATTGGGATCTGAGTATCATTAT
This sequence comes from Bacteroidota bacterium, assembly GCA_036782915.1. Lineage (GTDB taxonomy): Bacteria > Bacteroidota > Ignavibacteria > Tepidaquicellales > Tepidaquicellaceae > JAEUSI01. Next base: position 5,491 of record DAIPYE010000196.1, read on the forward strand.
CCTTAGGATGTCTGAGCGAAAGTATTTTTTTAATTCCATATTTCCTTAAT
>DAIPYE010000197.1:0-5484 GCA_036782915.1 Bacteroidota bacterium
GCAATTAACAATTAGCAATTAACAATTAGCAATTAACAATTAGCAATTAACAATTTAATGATCTGTATCTAGCTGCAAAATATCTGTTTTAATTTAACTTTGCAAAATAACTATGTGAGAATCATTTATCAAATGAAGAATGTGTCAAAAAGGGTAAAACTGAATCAATTGCGTCCAAAAGAATTTTGAATGTGATCAAAAAGTAAGAAAATAAGAAGCATTCAAAAAAAATATACAGTTAAAATCAATTTCTGTTAAAGGTTTATAAAACAAATTTAACTTGACATTTTGGTCAGATGCCTGATATTGTTTCAATAATGGCTGATTTTTGAAAGTTTAAGTTATGGAAGAATTTCGATGTTTTTAGTGAATCAATTTTAATAATTTTTAAAATTTCTGGATGTGCCACATCTTAAGGTGTGCCACATTTTTAAAATGTGGCACGAATTGATTTTTCTAAATTCAAAAAATCATAAATTTCTAATTTTTTTAACATTCTTACAAATATAGGGCTTTTATACAAAACAGATTCCGGTTTTTTCATATCCAAATTAAGTTTTTGAAACTACTTATTTTTCTTTCACAATTTCAAATTGTTTTAAAATCACTACTTCTAAAATGCAAATTCACATCTAAGATTTAAATATGATTAAAAATTAATTTGATAATTGCTGTTTTGTTCACTTTGAAATGATTTGAACAAAATCAGGCAAGGATGTTTATCTAATAGTTATTTGCATTTTTAAAATAGAATTAAAATAAATTTGCCGGAATACATATAAATTGTTTCCGGTTAAATATAGAAAGTGTATTTTTGCAATCTAAGCTTAAATTTCTTAATCAAGCCGGGGAGGCTGTGTGAAAAAGGATTTAAAAGATTTGTTTCTGAAACCCTAATGCTCAAAGAATCATATTTTAATGGTTTTTAACTTCGATTCTTTATGACTATGAATTTAATCATTTGTTTTTAAAAAGTGTCGGGGCTTTGTAAAGAGAACAAAATGAAATTAGTGTAAATCTCTTGATATTTGTGTTTAATAGATCAGTTTAATTATAGTAATATGTACAATATCCCAAATGTTAATTTTTAATTCAGGAAATTCTGATGAAATCACTTTATTAACTTTAGTTTCGTAATTTGATTTTTTATTGAAATCTATTTGACTAATTTCATGCAATTAAAAAAATTTAACAACTTCTTACAATTTCTAAAACATGGATAAAAAAGTTAAACAAAGGAAGGAACAAAATATAACTTCACTTTCCCGGGAGAACAGAATATTCAAACCGAATAAAGCATTTGCAAAAGAAGCTTATATAAAATCCTTCCAGCAGTATAAGAAGTTTTATGATAAATCCATAAAAGATCCTGAAAAGTTTTGGGCAAAGATCGCTGATGAACTTCACTGGTTCAAAAAATGGAAAACGGTTTTAAAATGGAAAGCTCCGCATTCGCAATGGTTTGCAGGCGGTAAGATCAATCTTTCTTACAATTGTCTCGACAGGCATCTAGAAGGTCACAGAAAAAATAAAGTTGCGCTTTTCTTCGAAGGTGAACTTGGAGACACAAAAACACTGACATATAATCAGCTTTCAGTCGAAGTAAATAAATTCTCTAATGTGTTGAAAAACCTCGGCGTAAAGAAAGGCGACAGGGTAGTGATTTACATGCCGATGATCCCCGAAGCAGTAATTGCGATGCTTTCCTGTGCTAGGATCGGGGCAGTTCATTCCGTTATTTTCGGCGGATTTTCTGCGAATGCACTTGTCGATCGAATTACAGATGCAGAAGCTTCAATGGTGATAACCGCTGACGGAGTTTCAAGAAAAGGAAGTATTGTTCATCTGAAAAATAATGTTGATGAAGCAATTCCGCATTGCCCGTCAGTTAAAAATGTGATAGTTGTAAAACGCAGCGGCTGTGAAATTAAATGGAATGAGTATCTTGATAAATGGTACGAAGAAGAAATGAAGGATGTAAGTGAAGTCTGCAAACCGGAACAGTTAGACAGCGAACATCCGCTTTTTATTCTCTACACAAGCGGTACTACCGGAAAACCTAAAGGCATTCTTCATACTACAGGCGGATATTCTGTTCAGACTTACATAACTACAAAATATATTTTCGACATAAAAGATGAAGATGTTTTCTGGTGTACTGCAGATATCGGCTGGGTAACTGGTCACAGTTATGTTGTTTACGGACCTTTGCAAAACGGCGCGACAGTTATGCTTTATGAAGGAGCTCCGAATTATCCCAATCCTGACAGATTCTGGCAGATGATTGATAAATATAAAGTTTCAATTTTCTATACAGCTCCGACTGCGATCCGCGCGTTTATTAAATGGGGAAATCACTGGGTGGAAAAATATAAACTTGATTCACTGCGGCTTCTTGGAACTGTCGGTGAACCAATTAATCCTGAAGCCTGGATGTGGTATAATAAAATGATCGGCAAAGAAAAGTGTCCTATCGTTGATACATGGTGGCAGACTGAAACCGGAGCAATAATGATCTCTCCGCTTCCCGGAGCAACTCCTACGAAACCGGGTTCAGGTACTTTGCCGTTCTTTGGGATCGAAGCTGAAGTAGTAGATAAAAAGGGGAAAAAAGTTGAAAAGGGAAGCGGCGGTCTTCTTATTATTAAAAAACCATGGCCAGCAATGCTGAGAACAATTTACAAAGATGATTCGCGATATAAACTCCAGTACTGGAGTGAATTCCCCGGGATTTATTTTACAGGTGACGGAGCGAGAATTGACAAAGATGGATACTTCTGGATAATGGGAAGAGTGGATGATGTTTTAAATGTTAGCGGGCATCGTCTTGGAACTGCTGAAATAGAATCAGCGCTTGTTGCGCATATTAAAGTTGCAGAAGCGGCGGTAGTCGGCAAACCTGATGAAATTAAAGGAAGCGCCATCTGCGCTTTTGTCAGTCTCGAAGGTAGTCAGACACCTTCTGAAGAGCTGAAACAGGAATTAAAAGACTGGGTTGTAAAAGAAATAGGAGCGCTTGCAAGACCTGATGAAATAAGATTCTCCGATATGCTTCCGAAAACCCGCAGCGGAAAGATCATGCGTCGATTGCTTCGTGAGCTTGCGCACAGCGGGGAAGTTAAAGGTGATACAACTACGCTTGAAGATTTTTCTGTTTTGGAGAAGCTGAGAATGGAAGATGAAGACTGATTACTAGTAATGAATTACGAGTTACGAATTACGAATATTATTCTGATTTCTTAAAAAGTCAAACCGCTCTATTTCAGACCAGCGTTGTTTTGTCGGAAATCCTGTTAATTTCAGTTGGGATTATTGATTTAAGATTAAAGTAAAGTACTAAACTCAATTTAAACCTAATTGAAATTCAATTACAGTTTTGTTCCCAGAAAATTTTATACAAGTTAATTCAACAAAAGATATTGTAAGCTATATAAAAAATTTAATAAAATCATATAACTTCTTACAAAGTAATTCATTTAAAAAGGTTTTTTAATTTTTTTTAATCAAAAATTTATAAAAAATGCAAACTCAACGTCCATTAGTTTATGAAGTTCCGCACAAAGCTATCAGAAATTTACTTTCACAATTATCTCTGGAAGCCGGAAAAGCTGATTATAATAAAAAATCTGACATTGATAAACTATCAGCTTTTTTGAAAGATGCTGTAATGATTTTGAATACACATGCCGAACATGAAAATAATGTTCCGCTGAAATATCTGGAGTTGAAAATTCCGGGTTCATCTGCTCATGATAAAGAAGATCATGAAAGAATTGAAACAGAGATGTATAAAATTGAAGAAAAATTTAAAGAAATTTCCTCCGCCGCCGGAGACAGGAATTCCGAAGGGAATAATTTTTATGAACAGATTTCAGATTTTCATTCAAAGTATCTGCAGCACATGTTAGAAGAAGAAAGAGTAACACAACCACTTTTATGGAAAAATTTTACTGATGAAGAATTGCATCAGCAGGAAATTGAAATAAGATCCAGCATACCGCCGGGTGATATGCTTGTATGGATGAAATATATGATGCCGGCATCCCGCGACAATGTGAGATTACTTATGCTTTCGGGTATAAAACAAATGGCTCCTCCGGAATTTTTCAATGCGATAATGGGCGTGACTAAATCAGTTCTGTCATCAGAAGAATATTCCGAACTGGAAAAGGGATTAGAGAAAATTTGAGAAAGAATTTTAGAACGAATACTAATAAATTAATTCAAAGCAAAGTTTTTTGAGAATAAAATTAAATTTAAAAAAATCCTCCGGTTCTGTACGCAACAGTATCCGGAGGAATGAGATGAATAGTTCAATATAAGCTGAATTTTTTTTATGGGGTTATGGTACTAATAGACAGCACTGCATTATTCTCAACTATACTTACATCACTTCCGTCAACAAAATCATCTCCGTTAACATCAGTAGGTACATATCCTGTTGCTCCGTTTGAAACATCATTTTCCACCTCGCTGATATCACCTGCATCAATAGTCCCGTCCTGATTTGTATCTCCGCTCCAGAATGCAAAGAGCAATGGAGACGCATCTACCTGAGTCTGATTATTTCCAAATGCCATATTTGCTGCAAATGAAAAATCCCGGTTTAAAGTCGTGCCCGGATTGTAGAGTAATCCTGTGCTGCTCCATGTTTCAATTGCATTTCTGTGTTTTATCTGAAGGAAATATGTACCTGCCGGCGCATTTGGAAACTGGAATGCTCCCTTCAGAGATATATAATTAATAATTTCTTTTGCAGAATCGACCGCTGCATACGGAAATGTTGTATTTCTTAAATATGCTCTCACTGTATCGCTCATGCTCATAGTGTTGGATCCGGCATTATAAAATCCCTGTATCACCATTTTTACGGATGCCGAAACACCTGATGAATCCGCAGTCCATCTTGAAAATGACGGTATTCCTGCAAGTGTGATTTCATTTGTACTGACATTAACAGTTCCCAACTGATAAAGCCAGTTCACTCCGGAATTTGTAGATTTGAATAATTTTAATGAACTCTCCGGCGTTCCATCTAACTCGGAATCATCATATTTAAAAACAAATGTTGCATTTAATCCTGTATTTGTAGCTGGTGTAATATCAAAATATCTGTTAATGCTTGATCCACCAAGTGGTAATCCGAATTGTGTGGTATGTCCTCTTCTTATCTCAGTACTTCCCAGATTTGCGGTAGTCGTCAGAACTGCTCCCATTCCTGCAACATTCAAACCGGAAGGTGATACTAAACTACGTGTTGTAGTTATGTAACCAGTTGAACCTGTCACGGTATTACCAGGAGTCTCTTTTAAATATCCGGTTGTGGAAATTGTAATAACTCTGCTGTTGAGAATTAAATCTCCATATACGATACTTAATGTATCCTGAATGAAAAGATAATCAAGTAAATATGCTCCCTGCGGATTATTTAATGTTAAAGAGTAGTAGTTTACAAATGGTACGACAATAAGCTGCTGGGAAATT
>DAIPYE010000198.1:0-5436 GCA_036782915.1 Bacteroidota bacterium
ATAAGTATAAGCTTGTAAAGAAAGCTTACAAGCCGTCAAAGATATTTGCGGAGAAAGATTAAGGTAGATTAATTTTTATAAATTTAGAAATAGTAAAAAAAAATAACTAACCTTTAATGAATTTATGAAAACTGCTCAGATCAAAACAGTAATAATAACCGGGGCTACAAGCGGAATCGGGCTGGAGTTTGCAAAAGTTTATGCAGGATTAAATTACAATATTGTTGCAATTGGGAAAGATCAGAGCAAGCTGATTTCTTTGAAATCAGAATTAGAAGGAAAATTCAGCATAAAAGTTGATACAGTATTGGCTGACTTATCAAATACAGAAGATGTATTAAAACTTTCTGAATATGTTGACTCTTTGAATACCGGTATCGATATATTAATAAATAATGCAGGAACGGGAGTTTACGGTGAATTTAAAGATACTGATTTCACAAAAGAACTTTCGATGATAAATGTGAATGTTGTGGCTTTGTCATATATTACTAAAATTATTCTTAATAAAATGATTCGGAGAGGAGAAGGAAAGATTCTAAATGTTGCTTCCACTGCGGCTTTTAAACCAGGTCCCTTAATGTCTGTATATTATGCCACAAAGGCATATGTCCTTTCTTTTTCTGAAGCGGTAGCCTGTGAGATAAAAGATACCGGAATAAGTCTTACTGTTCTTTGTCCGGGACCTGTAAAAACAAAATTTCTGAAAGAGTCATCCGGCAATAAATTAAAGTTTATAGACTATGAAAAAATGTCTGACCCTGAAGAAGTTGCTGTTGCAGGAATGAAAGCACTGGAAAGAAACGAACTTGTTGCTATTCCGGGATTCAGAAACAAGCTAAATGCTCTCATTGTGAAATTTATTCCTTCAAAAGTGTTAATGAATATTATTTACAGATCAAAAAAAAATTATTTATAGCTGTAATGAATATTAAGAAGATACGGATCCGGGATCTGTATCTGCATTATGCAGATATTCAGGACTTTACTGACCATATGTATGAACTCTTAAAGTGCGGAGAAAAGCAGAGTATAATTGTTCATGTAAATCTCAGGAATTATTATTTTATGAACAAAGACAAAGAATTATATGACGACATAAAAAAAAATTCCATACCGGTATTTGAAGGAATAGGTCTGAAGTCCTGTATGGCTTTGAAAGGTTTTGGAAATCTTAATGATCTTAATGGGACGGACCTGTTTCCATTGTTCATGAAAAAACTGGCAGGGACTGATCATAAAATTTATTTACTGGGAGGTTCAAAAGAGGCATTGAAAGGAACAATTGAACATATAGAAAAGAAATATACTGATATTAAAATAGCAGGGTGTCATAACGGATATTTTAAAATTGAAGATGAGGAAAGAATTGTGAAAGATATAGATAATAGCAGAGCAGATATTCTGATGATAAGCATGGGATTTCCTTTGCAGGAGAAATTTGTTTTCAAGAATAGAAATAAATTTAATGTTTCACTGATCTGGAATCTCGGAGGATTATTTGATATAATATCGGGACTAAAACCAAGGGCTCCGTTGTTTGTCAGAAACTTACGACTCGAATGGCTACACAGATTTTTAAAAGAACCTTACAGAATGCTTCACAGAAATACAACAGCAGCTGCCTGGTCAATCGGAAATATTCTGTTTCAAAAAAAACAATAGTGCTGATATGGTACCCCTGCTGATAACTATGGATCTTGAAACTGCCTCCGATCATAATATTAATGAGCAAAATTTAATTCTTAAAACAATTAATTCCGATTTCAGTAAACTTAATCTTTCGCTCACAACATTTCTTACTTCTGATTCCCTTGATCGTTTTAATGAAAGCTTACAGGATTTAAATACAACCATTAATGAATTCGGCATACACGGATTTGACCACAGCGTAAATGAAAATTACATTCTTCTTTCTGAAGAAGAGATCAGATTAAATATAGAATATGCTTTCAATAATATTAGAAATAGTCTGAACCGAATACCTGAAGCTTTCAGGGGACCTTTTATGTCTACATCATCTCTGACACAAAAAGTCTTAACAGAAAAAAAGATCAGATCTGATTTTTCGGTATGTTCACAGAGAATGGATTTTATGAATTCAAGAGGAGGAAGCGTAAAATGGCTTTTTTCCCCGAGACTGCCTTATCATCCTTCGGAGGATTCACCATACAAAGCCGGTGAACTGCCTTTATGGGTAGTTCCGCTGAGCTGCATTGGTTTTCCGTTTATATCATCAATGCTGTATATTTTCGGTCTGAATTTTATGAAAGCATTTTACAGAATTTTATTGAAAGAATCCATTGCTACAAAAAAACCCATTGTATATTTATTTCATTCATACGAATTTACAGCAGATGTAAAATTGAAAAGAACTGAACTCAAAAATCATAATAATTCTTTTTTACATAATTTTTACATTAATGACATAAAGAGAAGATACGAATTGAACCTCAGTCTTATCAGGTATATGCTTTCTTTTGATTCAGTTTGTCCGATGAACAGTTCACAATATATTAATTTTCTTGAAAGGAATTCAGATTGAAAGACCTGTTTTATAAAACCCTGACAAATTCAGTTTCCCGGTTTTTTCAGACTCCTAGATATTTAATACTATTTGTAAGCAACCAGTGCTGGATGAAGTGTAAACACTGCTGGTTCAGTGAAGAGTGGAAATGCGACAACTTAAAAGAAGAATCTCTTTCATTTGAAGAACTGGATAAATTATCCAATTCACTGAATAAAATGTTATTCCTCAGCATAACAGGAGGAGAAGCATTCGGAAGAAATGACATCGAAGCAATTGTAAAGCTTTTTACCGGGAAAAATAAGACAAGCAGATATCAGATCCCGACTTCTGGATATCTGACATCACAGATAATTTCAAAAACAGAAACTATGCTCATTCAGAATCCCGGCATCCCGTTCAGAGTAGATGTTTCACTGGATGGAAATGATGAGATTCATGATAGGATAAGAAATCTCAAAGGCAGTTATAAATGTGCAGTCGAAACGATAAAAGAACTTAATAAACTTAAGAAGAAATTTCCATATTTTGATGTGGGAGTGATAACTACCATTTCATGTTTTAATCAGCATATTATAGAAGAGATATCCGGGATCATTAAAGATGTGCATTCTGACGGTGAATGGATGGTAAACCTGGTCAGAGGAGATACACGCGACTCCGGGGCAGCAGATGTGGACCTGAAAAATTATAACAAAGCACAGGATATTATTAACGCCAGGATAAAAGACGGAAGCTACAAAGGACACAGCGGTCATCTTTCTGCGAAATGGCTTAGTGCAAAAAATTCTTTACGAAGAAAAGTCATAAGTGATATTGTCGAAAATAAAAAAGAAGGTGGAGCCTGTTCAGCCGGTGCAATTGCAGGTGTGATCTATGCTGATGGTTCGGTTTATCCCTGTGAAATGCTGGGAAAGTCGTTCGGTAACCTGAGGGATTTTGATTTCGATCTTGGAAAAATATGGAATTCGAAAACTGCTGTCGAGATAAGAAACTGGATTCAGGATAATCACTGCATTTGTACGCAGGAATGTTTTCTTTCCACAAGCTTACTTATGCAGCCGCAGCTATGGCCCGATCTCATATATGAAAGATTAAAATTATAATGAAGAATATATTTAAGTATAATACTGTAAAGAGAATATTTGATATATTTTTTTCAGCAGTTGGAATAGCTGTATTCTTCATCCCGGTTTTATTTGCAGGCATCCTCATCAGATCTTCTTCCAAAGGAACATTTTTACATAAAGCATACCGGATTGGGAAAGATGAAGTGCCGTTTGTAATGCTGAAGATAAGAACAATGAACGGCAATACGCCTGTAAGGTCTTTTGAATCATTAAAGAAACCTGAAAAGTTTTATGTCCGGTTTGGAAAAATTCTGAGAGATACAGGCTTTGATGAATTGCCTCAGCTTCTGAATATTTTTATAGGAGATATGAGCTTCGTTGGACCAAGACCGACTCTTTCTGATCAGAAAGATCTTATTGAACTGAGAGAAGAAAATAAAATTTATTCAGTAAAACCAGGTCTTACCGGTTATGCGCAGATCAACGGCAGAACTAAATTGAAATCTGCTTCCAAAGTTACTTTTGATAAATATTATCTTGATAACATTTCTCTGTTACTCGATCTGAAAATTATTTTTAAAACAATTCCTTCCATTGTTAAAGACCTCAGTTCTGCAAAACATCAAAATGGGAAATTCTTAATTACAAAAATACAAACAGCTGAAGAAATTGAGAAAACTCAAAGATAATTTCTTTTTAAGTATCTCAGCAGGAACTGAAATTTTTCTTTTACAAATTCAGGTAAAAATGAATACAAATACTGAACAAAGTGTACTGTGTATCCCAAAATAAATAAAGGATAATCCTTGCGGTACTTTTTGATGATTTTAATTTCCGTTAATGCCACTTCGCCCTGATCTTTCAGTGAAACATTATGATCACCCTGCATGTAATAAGTAAAGTATTCCTGGAAGTTATATAGTTTCCCGGCATTTCCTAATCTTAAAAAAAAATCCCAGTCTTCAGCAACTTTATAATTTCCGTAACATTCTGTCTTCAAAGCTGCATCTTTTCTGAACATGACCGTAGTGTGTTCCATAGGACAGGCAAGCAAAGCTTTTCTTCTTATATTTTCATCCGTTTCATTCTTAAAGAATCTGAATAATTCTCTTCCCTTCGGATCAACCATTATGACTCCGCCTCCGGTAAGTACATATTCAGTATTTGAATCAAAAAAATCAACCTGCATCCGGAGTTTGTCCCGGTTGCACCATATATCATCATCATCGAGTCTTGCTATATATTTTCCTTTCGACTGCGTAATTCCGAAATTTAAATATTCAGAAATGCCTTCCGAACTGCATTTAGGGATTCTGAAATATTTTATTCTGGGATCAGCTTTCATATAATCCGTCATAACATTTCCTGTATTGTCAATCGAACTGTCATCGACAACGATGATCTCCCATTTCTGAAAAGTCTGAAGCAATACACTTTCAATGGATCTTTTCAAAAGTTCAGACCTGTTTTTGGTAGGAATGACAATGCTGACTATTGGATTATCTGTGTTCAAAGTAAAGTTAATATTTTAGAATAGGAGCCACACATTACCTGATAGTTCTTAAAATAATAATTATTTCGGTTTAATATTACTTCATAATTCCTTGCAGTCTAAGAATTAATATCAGAGGTGTAATTTTATTCAATGCGCCTGGAATAGTATAATGACTGATTTTTATTCAAAAGACAGAGTTTGTAGTTTTAGAAATCAGAATAAAATAACTTTTAACTTTATGTTGCTTTCATTAGTTTAAATCAAAATCCAATCATCTAAACTAAATGGAATACTAAAGAAAGAATTTTTCATTTTTGATATACCGGAATTAAACTGACCATACT
>DAIPYE010000199.1:0-5417 GCA_036782915.1 Bacteroidota bacterium
CCGGTGCGCCGATGACCACATCTGAATATCCGTCGCCGTTCACATCACCCGCTGTCGCCGCACTGTATCCGAAATGATCTTCCAGCTGCGAACCGGTTACCGTCCAGCTTGCAGTTGTCGAAAGCGGATCGATCGTTATTGGATAAACTGCGTCTTCGTCATTGACGACGATTGCAAACGATTTCTGATTTTTGATTTTGGATTTTTGATTTGTTTTGATTTGGGATTTGGGTTTTGCTTCAGGCAACTCGTAATTCGTAACTCGTAATTCGTAATTGTCTTCAAAATATGCTCTCAAAACTTTTCCATTCGCATCCCATACTTTCAGTGCAGTGTATTTCATCTTTTCATCACCTTTTTCATTTTTGAACATCAGCGCATCTGCGCCAACTATCATCCTGAGCTTTGTCTCAACATCAAGTCCGAGTCTCAGTTTTTCTTTGCCTGCGGGTTTCTGTTTTATTATAAAGTCCTGTCTCATGCCTTCCTCATTATTGAGATACTGAATTTTTATCTTCTCATTTTCGCAAAATGCTGTGTTCCCGTCGGCTTGTATTGCACTGCCCTCAAGACCCCATTTTTCTTCATCAACTTTCATTTTCAGTTCCCATTCTTCAATTGTCTTATACTTTTTTTCATCTTCAGTAAGTGACTTGTCATTTACATCAAACTCCGGAATGCTGCCTGATCTTGTCCTTGCAGTGAATCCGTTATTCTCATAAATGAAACGTATGTTATTCTTTCTGTTAGGAGACTGATAAGTTCCGTATATATCAGAGTAGGTGATCTTATATTCATCGCTCTGAATATTCTTAACCGCATTCTGATACCATCCCTGATCGATATCCTTTGAAGTAGTTTCATTGTCTTTTCTCTTTTCTTCATAATTAATTGATTGAGTATAAACAGGGCATTTTAGTTCAGTTTTTCTTTCTTCGCAAAAATTTGAAACACTTGTGTTTTCTGACGACGGATTTCTGAATGTAAAACTTAAAACTGCCAGTGCTGAAAGTATTACTGTAAACAGAGTTTTCATGATTTTGTTTTTAAGTTAATAAATTATTTTTTGTTCAATATTTTTTTGTTTCGGATTTTACCCTGTAATTTGAATTTCTCCAATGCCTCATCAATCTTAATTTCAATCCTTTTCCATTTTTTCAAATTATTCTTTCTGAGAATAACTGTTGCCATTGAAGACAGATTAATCAGATATATGTAATCTGATATAGAGTTTTGTTTTACAGATCTCTTTAATATTTTCATTAATGTTTCCAGCTTTTCGTTATTATTATTTTTCATCTTTCTTAAATTAACTGAATGCAAATTAGATCAACTTTTTAGAATTTTCAAAGAATGTTTTTCCGTTTTGCAACGGCAAATTCCGGGTTCATTTATCAGGATTCTTTAAAAAGAGTGTATATTTATGCTATTTTTAATTATTTTATAACGAAATCAAATATCATAATGGAATTTAAAGACACAAAACTAATTAATTTTCTCAGGTCTTTTTCTGTAAAGGAATTAATTGAATTTGAAAATTATCTTGAGTTTTCCTACCGGAAAGCCGGACGAAATCTTGTTCCGTTTCTGAAAATATTGAAAAAATTTTATCCTGAATTCTCTTCTCCTGATTTTACAGAACAGGTGATTTTTAAAAAACTTAATCCGGGTAAATCATTAAACGTAAAAAAAGATAAGGATACATTAAGAACGCTTTCATCTTCGCTGATGAAAGCAGTTGAAGATTTTATATGCATGTCAAATCTTGACAAAGACAAGGTATTAAAGAATAGAATTCTTCTTGGAGAAATGCTGGAAAGAAATCTTGCGAAACATTTTAAGCAGTATGTGAAAACAGCGGAAGAAGATTTAATGGAAGATGAAAAAAACAATACTTATAACATTCTGGAGAATTATCACCTTGAGAAACTGAATTCCGGTTATTTCTTATCTGTTTCAGATTTTGATAATTTTATACTTCAGAATTATAAATCACTGGAATTCATTTCAGCGCAGTTCTGGATAGAGCTCTTAAATGTAGCTAAATTAACCCTTCTGAGTCAGGATGTCAGATCTAAACCTCTGAAAAATGATCTATTTGAGAATCTCATAAATTTTTCTGATCTTGAAAAAATATCTCAGATCTATGAAGGCTCTAAATACAGTCTGAAACTAAGATTTAACTATTACATTTATAAGAGTCTGAAAAATAACAGGGATATGGAGCATTTCAAATCAGCAAGAAAAGAATTCTTTGAAAATAAAAAAAGTATCAGCAGAAAGGAAAAAAATTATTTTTACAGTGATCTGATCAATATTCTTCATGGACAAGCAATAACTCATCTTCACGGTGTAAAAGAAGAATTGTTTTTTATTTTAAAGTCATGTTTAGAAGACAAAGCATATAAATTATCAGAAAAGGAATTTATGAATCAGAATTTTTACAGAATGGTTATCCTGACCTCCAACTCTCTTAAAGAATTTGAATGGGCAGAAATGTTTATAGATAAATATACCGCTGAATTAAGTCCGCAGATGAGGGATAATATGCTTAATTACTCTAAGGCTCTCGTTTTTTACGGTAAAGCAGAATATGAAAAATCACTGAACTTTGTTTCGAAGATAAATTATGATCAGGTTTTTTTTAAAACTGATGTAAAAATACTTATGCTTAGAATTTATTATGAACTGGATCTTTATGAACAGGCACTCTATCTGGCAGATTCATTTAAACATAACATTAAAAAATCAAAAGTACTGAACAGAAATTCTCTGGAAGGTCATAACAATTATTTGAAATATTATATAAAATTGTTCAAACTAAAAAATGATCCTGACATAAATTCGAAAAATGAAGCCGATATGTTTAAGAATCAAATTAAGGATGAAGTAAATCTTATTCAAAGGTCGTGGCTGATTGAAAATGCAGATTTAATTATTTCGAAATTAGAAAATTAGCGAAGCCGGAAATTCATTCTCCCCCTTTTATTGCACTAAGCAGTTATATCATTCCTCTTCAGAGGTTTATATGAGATTACAAATTTTTTAAAAAATGTGATGAGAATCTTTAACTTATAAAATTCAATGTGATTATCTGCCTAACTGTCTAACTGTCTAACTGTCTAACTGTTAACTGTCTAACTGTCTAACTGTCTCTTCCTGAACAACATAGTTACATTTGCAACAACAAATGTTATTATAACACCAAACAATGTGAACCAGGTTAAATTTATAGCCGGCATTACACCGAATTTCGGAAGTATGAAAAGTAAACCTAATATTACTATGGCGAATGAATAAGAAATCAATGCATCTTTCAGATTTGCTTTCTGATACACCATTCCAAGTAAAAATACACCTAGCAATCCTCCGTAAATCAATGACTGTATCTTCAATGCAAAATCCACTGCAGGATTTGTCTCACTTTGAAAAAGCAGTCCCGTTCCCATTATCACAAAAGCCCAGAATATTGTTGCAAGTCGTGAATACTTTAATTCTTTTTCAGGTGTGTTTATAAATTTTCTTCCCTGCAACAAATCAAGTATAGTAGTTGATGCAAGTGAATTAAATGTTGATGAAAGTGTGGACATAGATGCTGACAGCAATCCGGCTACAACAAGCCCTGCAAGCCCAATTGGTAAGTTTTTTACAATGAACATAGGGAATATTTCATCTGACTTTGTGAGATTAAATGAATCCATTGTTAAAGTTTTAAAATCCGCTCCTTTATATAATGCAAAAAGCATTAATCCGATTATCAAAAATATTGTGAACTGAACGAATACTATTACTCCACTGAATATTACCGCTTTTTGCGAAGAGCGTTTGTCCTTACATGTAAGAAGTCGCTGAACGATCAACTGATCCGTTCCGTGCGAAGCCATTGCAAGGAATGCTCCGCCAATAATTCCACCTATCAATCCGTAACCTCCTGTAAACATTTCTGTAAACGATGAAGGTAATGTGAAATTAAATGACTGAAATTTATTAGTCGGAGTTGCATACTGAACTACATCAGCCCAACCGTTCGGTAGTAAATTAAAAATAACTATCATTGAAGCAATTGCTCCGATAAAATAAATGAACATTTGCACCACATCTGTCCATATCACAGCTTTTATTCCACCGATATATGAATAAACAACTGTAATTAACCCTACGATTAAAATACACTCAAAATAGCCCAGACCGGTTATGAATTTTATCGGTATTGCTGTTGTAAACAGCCTTACACCATCTGCAAATATCCGCAGTACAATGAATGTTACGGATGCATATTTTCTCATTGTATTTCCAAATCTGTTTCCGAGATATTGATACGCTGTTTCCATATTTCCCGCATAATATTTTGGAATGAAAATAATTGCGACAATTATTCTCCCGATGAGAAATCCGAATGCGAGCTGAAGAAAGTTCATGTTGGAAATATATGCAAGCCCGGGAATGCTGATGAATGTCAGAGTACTTGTCTCTGTCGCTACCACAGAAAAGCATGCAGCCCACCATGGAATGTTTTTCGAACCGAGAAAATAATCTTTTGCATTGGTCTGTTTTCCGGAAGTGTATATCCCGAAAAACGCTACTGCGAGCAGATAAATGACTACTATGGAATAATCAATTGCGGAAAAATGCATCAGGTGATTTTATAATTAAAGTTCTACTACATTTTAAAAAAATTGTAAACCATTTTACAGATTAAATCTTTCATTAACAAAATATCCTTTTTCCCCGAAACCGATCTTTGCGCATTCGTTATGCGGATCGTGTTCAAAAAAAACTGTCCAGTTATTATCGGAAATTTCTTTCAGATATTTTTTCTTTTCATCAAGTGTAGTTAATGGAAACAGATCATACCCCATTATATAAGGAGCAGGAATGTGTCCTGCAGTGGGAATAAGATCCGCAGTATAAAGCAGAGTATTTGATTCTCCGTCAGATACTTTTACCATTTGCATGTGACTCGTGTGACCATTGACAGGTAACAGAGTTATTAATTCATCGAACTTATACTCGCCGTCAACCATTTTCAAAACTTTGTGTTCTTCAAGAGGCTTATAATTCACGGGGAAAAAACTTGCTCTGTCTCTGTCAGTTGGATTCAATGCCCATTCATATTGTTTCTTTTGAACGCAATACTCAGCATTGGAAAAAGAAAGTTTTAAATTCCTTTCATCATCATAATAAGTGCTTCCTCCGGCATGATCAAAATGAAGATGAGTAAGAATTACATCAGTAATGTCATTCATTGTCAAACCAATTTTCTCTAATCCATTTTCCAAAGTGAAATGAGAATAATCTACATCGTAGATCTGATTAACTTTATCGGCAAGCTTATATCCTATACCTGTGTCAATTAATATTTTCTTCTTCCCGTTATCCAGCAGCAGAGCTCTCGTGCACATTTCAATTCTGTTCTG
>DAIPYE010000200.1:0-5367 GCA_036782915.1 Bacteroidota bacterium
CGTAGATATACTGACAATAAAATATTCCCCCACCGGCGATACAATCTGGAAGGCTGTATACGACGACGGAGGAGGAGATATAGGATATGATATAGAAGTTGATTCTCTCGGATTTGTGTATGTGGCAGGAGTAACACATTCCAATGATTATGTAACTTTAAAATATGACCGGATCGGAAATCTTCTCTGGTCACGGGTTCAGCCAAGCCAGTTAATTCCATGGAATCCGACTTTAAAATTAGATAAATACAGAAATATTTATATGTCCTATGTTTCATATAGAACAGGTAATTATGAAAACTATGCTGTGGTGAAGTATAATAATGACGGGGTTCAGCAATGGATTGGGGAATACAACAATGGCGGATCATCCATAAACATAATTTATGATATGGCATTAGATAAAAATGCAAATGTATTTGTAACGGGAAGAAGCGGAGGTTCGATGGCGACAGTAAAATTCGTTCAAACACCAACTGCAATAAATCAAGCAACAAATAACTATCCTGAGGAATTTAAGCTTGAGCAGAATTATCCGAATCCGTTTAATCCAACTACGAATTTGGAATTTGGAATTCCCTCTGTGCGAGGCAAGTCCAATTTGGAATTTGTTTCTTTGAAAGTTTATGATGTATTAGGGAATGAAGTTTCAACTTTGGTGAATGAAAAAAAGAATGCGGGGAGATATGAAGTTGAGTTTGACGGTTCGAACTTTCCGAGCGGGATTTATTTTTATTCATTAACAGTAGACGGTATTGTAATAGATACAAAGAGAATGATTCTTTTGAAGTAAAATTTATATTTACTACTTGAACTATTGTCGGAGTATACATTCACATTTTTTGAAATGGAATTTTAGATAATAGATTTTCGATTTTTGATTTATATAGAGTTAAATTTTAATGTGAATTCCAAATTTTTAATTCTTACATCTAAGATCCCAAAATCTAAAATCAAAATGTCCGGAATATATATACACATCCCATTCTGCAATAAGCGCTGCAACTACTGCGACTTTTATTTAATTACCAACCTTAAAGTAATTGACAAATTTCTTTTGAATCTAAAAAAAGAAATTTCCCTTTCAGCGGAATTATTTAAAAACGAATCATTCGATACAGTTTTTTTTGGCGGAGGAACTCCTTCAATACTTTCGCATCTTCAGATTTCAGATTTACTGAATCACATTTATAAAAATTTTTCTTTAGACAATAATTCTGAGATCTGCATCGAAGCAAATCCGGAAGACTTTCTTCAAAAGGATCTTTCGGAATACAGGTCAGCGGGAATAAACAGAATGAGTTTCGGAGTTCAGTCTTTTGTTTATTCGGAATTAAAATTTTTAACTAGACAGCATACTTCTGAAGAAGCTGAGAAAGTAATTAAGGATGCATTGAAATATTTTGACAATATAAACACAGACATAATATACTCTCTTCCGTCTCAGACCTTAAATGACATTGACATCTCATTATCAAAAGCAATTGATCTGAATGTAAATCACATCTCCGCCTATACACTTACTTATGAAGAAAGAACTCCGCTGTACAAATCACTTCAGAAAGATCTTACAAAGAAGAATTCAAATAATACCGAAGGAGATTTTTATAATTTCGTTTCAAATAAATTAACTTCAAACGGTTACAAACATTACGAAGTTTCCAATTTCGCAAAAGAAGGTTTTCAAAGCAGACATAATCTGAAATACTGGGAATATGAGAATTACATCGGATTCGGTCCGTCTTCACATTCGATGGTTAACGGTGAGCGGTGGAATAATTTCAGGGATATTGTAAAATACAGTTCGGTGCTTTCGGTAAACATTCTTCCCGTTGAAGAAAGATATAAACTTTCAAATACACAAAAGAAACTTGAATACATTATGCTGGCTCTGAGAAGTACGGGGATAAATTTAAAAAAATATCAGGAAAATTTTTCCGAGGAATTTCAATCCGTTTTTCAAAACTCAGTAAACGAATTAGTTAAAAATAAATATGCCATTATGTCCAAAGATAATTTTTCATTGAATGAAAAAGGATTTGCGATAGCTGATGAGATCGTTGCGAAGTATTTTTAGCCTTACTGAAAAATCTGATATTCTGCATAAAAAAGTTTTGCCACAAAGACTCGAAGACTCAAAGAAAACATTTTGTCTGATTGTAACTTTTAACGTTTTAATTAAAACTATAGTGCATGTCCATTAAATATAAAAAAATTATTCGAATTCAATTGCACAGAAATTTCAATTAATCCAGACTGGGTTTTGGGAAAGAGTTAGGAAATTATTTGGTTTTAAACTTTGAGTCTTCGAGCCTTTGTGGTAAAATCATAAATCGCTTTATCGTTATTCTAAAATAGAACGAAATTCAATTTTTACCGAAATTAATCTTATCACCGTACAGTTTATTTGCAACAAATATTGTAAACAGAACTATCGGAACAGCGCCGATCAGATCAATAACATAATGATATCTGAGATAGACAGTTGAGAATATCATTAAAATTGAAAAAGGAAGATAGAAATAAAATGAATTCGATTTTATTTTATGAGAAAGATAGGTAATAAGAATAATAATTATCGTATGTCCCGACGGAAATGCATCACGCTGAGCAAATGCCTCCGGATTTTTTACTTTGTAAGGAATTGATTCTCCGAAATTAATAAAATCCCTGACCTTCTGCGCGAAATAAATTCCCGGCATTTCAATATCGAGAGAATGAAAATCATGAAGAGTAAATCTCGGTCCGATCGCTGGGAAAATTACATACCCAATAAAAGAAAGATAGAATCCAAAAAAAACAACAAATATCGCATACTTCAATTCTTCATACCGGTGCCAGAGATACAGCTCCAGCGCATAAATAACAGGCATCAGATAGAAAATTCCGTAAACGATCTGAAGCAATTCTGTTAAATAAGGATGAGTGAATTCACTTAGAAATTGAGTCGGATTCACACCAAACAGCCAGTAATCAATTTTAATCAGATAAGGATCATACAACCCGTGATTCAGACTTATCATTATCAGATAAATTTCTTTGAAGCAGAAAAGTATCATGAAAACCGGATACCAGAATCTCAAAAATCTTGTTAATGATCTCTGCTTCTTTTCATCAGCATTTTTCTTTTCATAATGCGAGACAAAATAAATGATAAGAAGGCAAAGAAAAACATTTACGACAGGTATGAGGAATCTTTCGGGAGTTTTATCAACATAGATGAGACTGAAAACTGAAACAAGAATCAGGAAGATCTGATTTGTCACATCAGGAATTTCCAGATACTTAAAATTCTTTTTAATATCCTTTATCAATTTTACTGACTGTCAGTTTTTTTAATTTGTGTGAGTGAGTAAATAAGTTGCAACCGTAAGAAAAACAGAAATGCCTATCACATCCTGAAATGCCGTTTCAAAAGGTCCGGAAGTGAGAGCCGGATCAAATCCGAGTTTCTTTGAAAGCATTGGCGAGAGTGTTCCGATAAGTCCGGCAATATTAATTGAAATGAACATTGACAAACCTACCGAAAGCCCGAATAAGAGTTTGTTTTCATTACTCAGAAAGTATCCCAGAACGCCAACTACAATTGCAACTGCAGAGCCGATAAGCAAATTTGTTTTGAATTGTCTTAACAATGGCTCCCACCATCTGCTGATATTTACAATTCCGGTATCAATTCCTCTGACAACTATAGCCGCAGACTGCAAGCCTGTATTTCCGGAAATTGCAGAAATTATAGGCATAAAAGCTGCCAGTAAAATTACTTTCTCAATTACTTCATTATGCGACTGAACGACAAAGACCGCTATCAGTTCGATAAACAAGGTCACAAGAAGCCACGGCAGACGAAGCTTGGCAATCTGAAATGGAGATTTTTTCTCCAGTTCCTCGGCATCAGTACCAGCCATACGCGCAACATTTTCTGTATACTCTTCTTCCACAACATCCATTACATCATCAACGCTGATCTTACCGATCACTTTATTATTTGAATCTACAACAGGCAGAGACACAAGATCATAACTCTGAAAGATCTTTGCAACTTCTTCCTGATCCGTATGTGCATCAACTGATATCACGTCAGAATTCATAATATCTTTTATCAGCTTCCCGGGTTCTTTCAATGCAACTATAAATCTCTTCAAAGAAATTATACCTTTTAATTTATTTTCATCATCGACAACCCAGACATTATAAAACTGATCCACTTCATCAGCTTTATCCTGAATCTCAACAATCGCTTCAGCTACTGTTTTGTTTTCATGAACCGCAACATATTCCTTGCCCATGATACCGCCGGCAGTATTTTCATCATAGCTGAGAAGTTCTTTGACCTCATGATAATCTTCATTATCAAACTTATCGAGATTTTCCAGAACTTCATCCTTTACATCTGTATCCAGTTCGGAAACAAAATCAGTCGCATCATCGGAATACATTTCGCTTACAATATCGGAAATTTTCTGTCCGCTGAGTTTTTCTGTAATGAATTCCCTTCTGTCATCATTAATC
This sequence comes from Bacteroidota bacterium, assembly GCA_036782915.1. Taxonomy (GTDB): domain Bacteria; phylum Bacteroidota; class Ignavibacteria; order Tepidaquicellales; family Tepidaquicellaceae; genus JAEUSI01. The sequence goes on from DAIPYE010000200.1 coordinate 4,513, forward strand.
TCGAGAATAACTTCACTGGCAGTTTCATCATTTAGAAGTGAGAAAAGATAAAATGCATCTTCTTCATTCAGATTGTCGACGATAACAGCAATGTCAAAATCATAAAGATCGGCAAGAATATTCTTTAAGGCAGCATCCGACTTTTCTTCAATGAGAACGGATATATCTTCAAGAAACTCATTATCAACATCAAGAACCGATTTATATTTTTTTTCTGCCGGCAAAGGATTTATTTATTTTAGACGGGTAAATTTTTGAAGTTCAAATTAATTATTAAGATATGTTTAATCAATTGAAAAGGGTAAATGACGGAAGGAAATAAGCACATCCGTCTAAACGTTTGAAATTGAAATCTTATTTTTTAACACAGAGAACGCAAAGTTTCCGCAAAGTTCGCTGAGATTTAATTTTTTATTGAAATATGATATTTATATGATATCCTTTGCGTTCTTTGTGCATTCTTTGTGACCTTTGTGATAATTAAAAAATAGAGGGTCAATTTTTATTCTTGTTAATATTTTTCATTTTTTATTTTGGACACTATTAGAAAATAAGTGTAATAAACAGAGATTTTTTAATCCGTCATTATAAAAAGGTTTGATTTATAAAGGAAAAATAATAATATTGAACCCGTCAATTTAATAAGGAAGAATTAAATTGTTAAACATTTATAAAATCTCGGGATGTAGATCAGTTGGTTAGATCGCACGTCTGGGGGGCGTGAGGCCGGCAGTTCGAGTCTGCCTATCCCGACATTTTTCATTTCAAAAAATCTTTCTGCAAATTCAAATTCTCTTAACATTGATAAAATCCGAAAATTATATTTCACCGGGCATTAACAGAATCAATAATTAC
>DAIPYE010000201.1:0-5362 GCA_036782915.1 Bacteroidota bacterium
CGAAAGCCGCGCTGCCGAGTCTGTCTTCTTCAAGATTGTCTTCCAGTCTGTGATAAGGGAAAGTGATTGTAGCTCTGTCTGAAAGCCGGATATTGTCAGTATTTATTCCCGATTTTTCAAGATCGGAGAGCTCTTCTGACATTGCCTCAATATCGATGACCATTCCGGGGCCCAGAATATTTATTACATCAGGATTGAAAATTCCAGAAGGAATCAGATGAAGCTTGAATGTTCCGAATTCATTTACAACCGTATGTCCTGCGTTATTTCCGCCCTGATATCTTGCGACTATGTCAACATTCTGCGCCAGATAATCCACCATTCTGCCTTTTCCTTCATCACCCCATTGCAGACCTACAAGTACTGAAATATTATTTTCCATATTAAATTTAAATTAAGACATAAAAAAATCTTCAGCATTTTTAAGATGTGAAGATTTTAAATTTATTAAAAAACTATTTTATAAAGAGTATCATGAAAAAATCAAATTTCAAAAACTTTATCTAATTTGGTTAGTTTGAAAACACTTTTGATCTTTTCGTTTGGGTTAATAATTGTTAATGATCCGCCTGATTCATTAATTTTTTTTAAGCAACTTATCAATATTCCCAGACCTGAACTGTTGATTGTATTAAGGTCTTTCATATCAAAGGAAAAAGAATTTATTCCCGATTCCAGTTCTTTTGAAACAACATCCTTAAGGTAACTGAATTTATCAAGTCCTAAAGTGCTTTCATCAATAACTAAAGTAGCAGTCTTAATATTATTTTCAACAGAATATATTTTGAGAATATCAGGCATTTACTTTTTTAACTTTTGGTGTATTTGATCTTGTTTTTAAAAGATTCTTTTCTTTTAACAGTGCATTAGCTCTTTCTTTCCAGTCAACTACAAGAGCACTTGCAATAAATACGGATGAATAAGTTCCTGTAATAATACCGATCCCGAAAGTAAAAGCAAAACTTCTGTTCACTTCACCGCCGAAAATAAATAAAACCAGAACAGTTAAAAATACAGTACCGCTGGTAATTACAGTTCTGCTCAAGGTAGAATTAATACTTCTGTTCATAACATGATAAATATCCTCATTCTTAAATACCTTAATATTTTCCCTGATCCTGTCAAAAACAATAACAGTATCATTTGAAGAAAATCCTACAAGAGTAAGGAACGCTGCAAGCATTGACTGATTAAATTCCAGTCTTAAATTCGGGAAAATTGCATCAAAAATAGCTATCACAGAAATTGTAATAAGCACATCGTGAAACAAAGCTATAACAGCTCCGACAGCAAAAACGAACTGAAATCTAAATGCAAGATAGATCAGAATTGCAATGAGAGAGAATATAATTGCAAAGAATGCATTCCTTCTTAACTCAGCTCCAATTTTCGGACCTACTTTATCAATTCTCTGAACTTCAAAACTGTTGTCAGCTATTTTTGCTTTTATTCCTGCCTGAATTTTGTCAGAAACTGTCTGACCTTCTCCCTGCATCGGTGTTCTGAATAAAACATCTCTGTCGGATCCCATGGTTTTTAACTCCATTCCGGCAAATCCAGCATTATCCATAGCTTCCCGCAGATCGGAAATATTTACAGGTTTTTCAAATTTGATCTGGAGTTCCGTACCTCCGCTAAAGTCGATACCAAGTGGTATGCTTTTTGCAAAAAACAATACAGAGAATCCAATCAGAATTATGGCAATAGAAACTATGTAAAATGTTTTCCTTTTACCTAAAAAATCATAATTTGTGTTCTCGAAAATTCTCATTCTAAATATAAAATATTAATGTTTCAAATAAAAAATTAAAATTAGCCGAAGCTTATGCTCTTTCCTTTTTCGATCATTATATCAAAAATATAATGAGTAATAACAATAGCTGTAAATAAATTTGCAAGTAAACCGAATATCAAAGTTAAAGCAAAACCCTGAATCGGACCGCTTCCGAATTGATACAAAATAACACCTGTTATTAAACTGGTTAAGTGAGAATCAATAATCGCTGAAAATGCTTTTTTATATCCCAGATCAACTGCCGTCCTCAACGGCTTGCCTGATGACAGTTCCTCCCTTATCCTTTCAAATATCAAAACGTTTGTATCAACCGACATACCTATTGATAAGATCAATCCCGCAATACCGGGAAGTGTAAGTGTAGCTTTTAAAGAAGCCATAACTCCTAGAATTACCAGCATATTAATTACAAGTGCGAAATCTGCAACGCTTCCTCCGAATTTATAATATACTATCATGAATAATGCTACGAGTATTAAAGCTGCGATAGAAGAAGAAACACCTGCTCTGATCGAATCTTCACCAAGTGATGGTCCGATAGATCTTTCTTCAATTATCTTTACCGGCGCAGGCAATGCACCTGCTTTTAAAACAATTTCAAGGAGTTTTGCTTCCTGCACGTTTGCCATTCCGTCAATCTGTGAATTACCGCCTGTGATCTTATTTTTTACATTCGGCGCAGAGTAAACTACATTATCAAGAACAATTGCAATTCTTTTATTGATATTAGCTCCTGTGATTCTTGCCCAGTCCGCAGCTCCTTCACCGTCCATTTCCATAGTTACAACAGGTGTGTTGTTTGACGGATCAATGTTTGACCTTGCGTCAGTGATAACTTTTCCTGTTAACTCAGCATCTTTTTTTGTTACATATAAAATGTGGATCTTTTCACCGTTTGAATCAAATGTTTTATTTGACCAAGCAAATGAAATGTCAGTCGGGAGAATAGCTTTTACATCTTCACGTTTTAAAATTCTGTCAACTTTTTCTTTATCTGAATCTTTTACATATCCGTCAGCTGTTCCGCTTTCCTGATTTAACTGAACCAGTGAAAAGAACGGATATTTAAGTTTGAATTCTTCTTCGGAAAGCTGCTTATTAGCAGTATCGCTTTCAGTGTTTGTATCTGCAGAAGTAATAGCGCTGTCTGTTTTCTTCTGTGCAGTATCTTTCACTTTATTTGCTGAATCTTTCTTTACTTCTTTCTTGGTTTCAGCAAGCTTTTTATCTTTTAATGTATCTTTAAGTTTATCTTTTAATGAATCTTTAGAAGAAATACTCTTTTTATCTGTTCCTGATACACTTGTGTTTTCCTTGCTTTTTTCACTGGCAGAAGTAATTTTTGAAGTATCCTTGCTGTCAGTTGCAATAGACTCTTTATTATCGGATTTATTTATTGAAACAGTAGAATCCTGAGCAGCAGTTGTATCTCCGACTAAGACTTTATTTATTGCTTCCATCACTTTTACAGCTTTCGCCGGATCATAAATAAGCTTAAACTCAAGTAATGCAGTTCCTTCAAGTAATTTTCTTACTTCCAGCGGATTACTTACTCCCGGTAATTCAACAATTATCCTGCTGTTACCGATCTTCTGGATCTGAGGCTCAGCGACACCGTACTGATCAATTCTGTTTCTTACAATTTCAACAGCTCTGTCCAGAGAATTGTCAATTTCTTTAGTGAGTTTTGCTTCAACATCAGCATCGTTATCTCTTAATTCACCATAATAAGTTTTTAAATTAAGCCCTTTTTCGGTTAATTTTACTTTAAACGTTTCAAGAATAAGTTCATCTCCTCCTTTTGAAGAAATTTCCTTTACATCAGTTAAAATTGCAGTTAACTGATCATCCTTTCTTTTTGCCATATCTTCAAGAAGCTTAACGACGTCAACGTCAAGAACCACATACATACCTCCTTTAAGATCAAGACCAAGTTTAAGTCTCTTTTCCCTGGCATTTGCTAATTCAACACTGTTCTTTTCAATAAATGCAATACTGTCTTCACCTGTAAGATTCTTGAGTTCTTTGTTCAGATTGTAATCCTGATAAGTAGGATAAAGGAAGTAAAGAGACAGTAAAACAATAGCTACAGTAATAATAATACGAGAAAGATTTTTCTTCAAATTTTCACTCCGTGATTGTTAATATTGTTTAAAAATTGGTAAATTTTATGCCATAACACATAAAAAAACATAGTCAATAATATACTTTTAATGCTTAGAAATGTCAATGTAGTTTATAGTTAAAATTTCACTTTCTTGTCAGTTTAAGGCTATTTATTGAAGAAAAAAGATTTGTAAAGTATTCCTGATTTGTGTATTAATTAGACGTATTCAGAGGTTTCTCTTATAATAGATACTCTCTTAAAAACATACTTTTCAAGACAAACGCCTATAAATATCCCCGCTGAATAACAAACTAAATCACTAAACAGAAATCCGTAACCCAGAACGAGTCCGCCCAACTTTGTGCTTCGGATTGCGTTGATCCAATTCGCCTGATAAAGCTGACTGAATTCAATTACCCATGAAAACAGAAGTGACAATAAAGCTATATGAAGGGTTGAGTATTTTGAGAAGATAAATCCAAATATAAAAAACAGCATCATAGCCCACAATGTATCACCTGAATACTCTGCAATAAAAGAATTTAAATTATTGGAGTATTTCCTTGTACCAAGTCCGAGAATTACTGTGATTATTATTAAAATAAAATATACTGTGCGGTTTCTTTTAATCATAAGTAATATCAAGCATTACACGAACAGATGTTGCAACTTTACAATTTGAAGAAAAAGTGAGTTAATTGAAGTAAATATTAATTGTTTAAATTAAACAGTTTTCTCTATTTTAATGGTGTTGTTCATAAACTCTTCAGTGGTATTGGATTTTGGAAAAGGTTTATCCGGAACCGGCATGTTGAGGAACCTGCATAACGGCTCCCAACCTTCCTTAGCATCGAAGATCAGCAGACGTTCTTTTGGAACAATTGCAATAACTTCCTCATTTCTTTCATTAAATCTTTTTATTATACCTTCTTTATCGTTCAGATCTTTCCCGAATTCCGACTGCACCATTTTTCCGTTGAAAATATAAATTGGAAGTCTCTGACGAATATCTGATGAAAATGGAAACTTCAAAATCATTTTAAATTTTTTCCCGATTGAAGGTTTCGATACTTTAAAAATTGTATTGGAGATGCTTTTAAACCAGGCTTCCGGATCTCTAACTGTCTGAATGATCTTTGCGTCAGGATAATATTTCATTAATTGTTTGTAATATCTTGCAACCGGATAATCCACTGCAGACTTATAGCCGGCAAACAATTCATCCCAATTGACATCTTCTCCGCGTTCAGCCTTTTGAAAAGATTTTATACCTGCAGGATTTTGAAACAATTCATACATATGATAGCATTTATTGAATCCAAGCTCCTCAAGTGCAAGCTTTAACGAGAATGTTCCGGTTCTTCCGATTCCGGAGCCGATTACCTGTAATGACATATTATTATAAAATTAGCAATTAACAATTAGCAATTAACAATTAGCAATTAACAATTAGCAATTAA
>DAIPYE010000202.1:0-5355 GCA_036782915.1 Bacteroidota bacterium
AATTAAAAAATTTATCTGAAGAGGTACCGGATGTATTTGATCCCGGTGCCTTTTCTGTAGTGAGTCAAATATCAATGATTTCGGAAAATAAACTGTATTAGAAATTATTAAAGAAAGTGAATTTAATGTTTATATTAATATTATTTCATAAAAAGTATATTACAGTGTTTAAATAACTCACTGGTATAAAAATCTTTTTACATTAAATTAAAAAAACAAAAATGAAAACAATTAAGAAATCGTTTGTGATCTTTGCAACAATTATGTTCTTATTAATTTCCGGAAATTCATTTGCACAGAAAAAGCAATCCAATTTCGGAATTAAGGGCGGACCGCTCGTAGCCAGAATTATCTCGGATCTCAATGGAGCGGATGTCGATACAAAAAGTAAGTTTGGATTTGCAGTGTTCGCTTTTTATGATTTTTACAACAGTAAATCAATAGTTCTGTCAGGTGAAGTTGGATTTGATCAGAAAGGATATGAAGTTGATGTCATCGATTCAGACACAACCGGTGCTGTTATAAAATCCGGAAATTTAAAGGACAACCTAAATTATCTGGATATCTCAGCAAACTTCAAATATATAACAAGAGGAAAAAGCGCCAGTCCTTATTTTTCTCTGACACCTACACTTGGAGTATATCTCGGACATTCTTCAAGCGGTTCTGTGACCGGAGATTCTCTTTATACAAATTACAGCGCTGATGCAATTGACAGTTTAAATTCTATTTCTTTCAGCATAAAGATCGGACTGGGAGTAGAACTTTATAATATTATCAAAAATGTTCCGGTTATTTTTGAAGCAAGATATAATCCTGATCTGACGCAGGCTTACAATACCAATAATTACAATATCAGAAACTCTACTGTGGAGTTTAACCTTGGAGTGAAGTTCTAAGCATCAGATTTAAAGTTCTTCAATTTAAAAATATAAAATGGCGGCAGGAAAATAAATTTTCTGTCGCCTTTTTAATTATAGAATAAGTGGCATCCAAAACGTTCTTGAAATCTATATTACATTATATGTTAGGGGTTTGATAATTTTTATTTCACAATAACCGGACTTTTTAAATCATCACATTAAATTGTTATAAAGAAATATTTATTCTGTCTAAATAATTTTATTGAATTTATTTAAAAATCAGCAAAAAATTTTTTAGATTCGTGAATATTAGTGAAATTCGTGGCAAGCTTTTCCTAATTTTGGATGAAAGTATTTTAAAATAATTAGAAATTAACTTTTAACCCGGCTAAAATTGTATTAACTGAATAATAAAGTGTCTGTGAGGATTGAATATTATTCTCAGGAATATTATAAACTTCATAATCTCTTTCCCTCTGCTGATTCAGATATATCAGAGAAAGGTCGATGACCTTCGAAACAGAATATTTCAGATTTGCGCCGAATTTAAAAGTTGTCGCGTCTGAATTGTTAAAAACAATGTATCCGTTTTCCTCATTGTAATTATAAACTTTCCCAAACGTCGCATAGCCTTCAATATAAAAACCTTTCCTGATCATTCCGCCAAAGAGTTGTGTGTAAATAAGATTGGAAACGGAATTCTGATCGTGTAAAACAAAATTGCTTGTCGAATAAAAAGATCTGTTAGCAAATGGAAAATATGAAACTAATGCGCCAATCTGAGATTGGTGTTCTTCATTCAAAAAAGAAAAACTTCCGTTAATGCCGAGTTTGAAAAGTGAAATGTTCTTCGATACAGAAAGTGACAGAATAAAATTTTCAATGATTGTTTCAGTACTTGACGAGGTTAGAGTATATTCCGTAGAACCTCTGTTCATAATTGAAGAAGCTGATGAAGAGCTGCTGTCAATAACAACATCCGGAATATTTTCTTTTGTACTGATGAATCGTCCTGCCGGACTGACAACAAAACCATTGTCTATAAGAATATCAAACCGGTTGTAAAAATGATTCTGTGTTTGATCATAACTTTCAGCGGATTTTAAATTATTATATTCAATGATCTTTTCTTTTTGCAGATTCTGATAAGCATAGCCATAATAAACACTGAATCTTCCAACCGGCATCTGACTCAATCCTGTATTCAGTAGAAATGAATTTTTATTTAATGTCTGCTGACCGTACTGATTTGAATTTAACTGTAAATTAAAATCACCATTCTTGCTTTCATCATTGCTTATACTTTCTCCCGCTTCGAAATTGAAATTCTCAATAAACTCATTATCAAGCGGTCTGATCTTATACTTCCTGCTTTCAGATAGTTTAGTGAAAGTAAAGTCAGCATCTTCCATTCTGCCGGTATATAAATATGAATAATAAAGTTTTTCAAGCAGGTTCTGATCATCAAATCCTGATTCGATTGCGTTTTCGAGATTTTCAATGGCATAAATATACTTCTGTGTTTCATAGTAAGCTGTCCCGAGTTTTATTCTGAGAGTATAAAAATCAATTCCCTTCTCAAGAGCTTTGTTACCGTATCTGATTAGTTCATTCCACTTTTTGCTCTGATAAAGTTCGTCGGTTCTTTTTTGAACTCCTTCAATTGAAAAATCATCCTGTGATTTCAACTCAGATACGGAAATGGAAAATAAGATTGTAAACAACAAACAAAGTTTACAGGAATGAATGAAATGATATTTACGCTGCAAGGATTTTATGATTAATTCAGTTTCAATATGAATTTTTTAACTTAAATTTAAAATTCAATAATGAGATGAATTTTGGTGACGCTGAGAATGGTCAGAAAATTTTGAAATATTAACGGAATATTTTCGGAAGGATTTTAATGAAACAAAGGTTTTAATCAGGTAACTAATTCATATGATATTTAAAAAAAGCCGGATCTGAAATTATTCAAATCCGGCTTTTTCAATTAAATCAATTTAAAACAGATTTAATGTTTCAGTTTTTTTTTAAACAGGTTTTTATCGGCGAATGAATAAATGAATACACATATCATTAACAGAAGAACTATTATGCCGGTCTCTAAATTGAAAGCAAAACCAAGATTTTCCATTGTCAGGAGACTTATTTTTTCTAAAAATTCTGAGAATTGTCCTATAAAATTGTTTACATAACTGACTTCTTTTCCTTCATCATTGGTTTTGAGAACCATTCCCAGCACAAGTGTAACTATAACCATTAAAGAAAAAACTCCGCCGATCACATATTTAACCATTCTGTCAGTTCTAAGATCTTCGGTCGCAAATTCCTTTTGCAACTGAACTCTTTTCATAAGCTCAAATGTAAAATCAGAAGAGGTATTTTCTGAAAGCGAGCTCCTGAATTTTTCATCAAGGAATGAATCAATATTTTTATTGTGATCTGACATCGGGTTAAATATACTGTAAAAATTATTAATTTTAAAATTAAATTTTTTCATACGTATTGTAAGATTTCATCTTCTGAATATTTTTTTAAAATTATTTCTTTAAGCTTTGCTTTCGCCCGGAAGATCCTGTTCTTGACTGTTCCGATCGGAAGCTTTAAAATTTCAGTTATTTCTTCATGCGAAAGATCGTTTATATAAAACATTGTCAGGATCAATGAATACTGTTCAGGGATGGTATCTATATAATTTTTTATGATATTTTCAATCTCCTGTTCATTCATCTTCTTTTCCGAACTCATTTCATGCCTTTCTTCAAAAATATTTTTATCAATTTCACTTTCATAATATTTTTTCATAAGGTCATCGCCTTCTTCAAAATTCGAGCCGTCCACATCGATTGAAACTATGCTGAATCTTTTTGATTTTAATTTTTTATAATTATCCAGGGCAGTGTTATAAACTATGCTGTAAAAATATGTTGACAGCTTTGCTCTTTCCTCGAATTTACCTTCTGAAATTGCCCTGTAAAGTTTCATAAATGCTTCCTGAAGTGAATCCTCTGCTTCTTCTTTATTTTTCAAAATTTTCATGGTCAGTGAAAATGCTTTATCTTTGAGTTCGTTTGCAATAATTCCGAATGCGGATGAATCGCCTGCCTTCAATCTCCCGATTATTTCACTGTAGGATTCCTGCATTATTAAAATTAATTATTACAATTATTACAATTATTACAAATTGTTGAAATCCATTCTTAAAATCAAATCGAAAATTATATTTCGTTCCGTCCGATCAGTTTTATTTTTCCGTTAATCGTTTCCACTTTAATGTTTACATTACTGTCACCATTACCAAGAGTACCTTTAAACAGTTTCTTTTCTTTTATTGCATCTGAAAATTTCAGATTTTCATCTGTAATTTTTCCGTTAGTTGTTTCAGCTCTGACAGTAGCATTCATATAATTATTCAGGAATACCGTTGCGCTTCCGTTTATAATATTCACTTCCATTCCGGCTGTAGAATCTATATGTCCTGAAAATGAACCATTAACAATTTGACAATCAAGTTTGCCGGTATATTTATCCATATCAACATCACCATTAACAAGATTAATATCCAGATCATTTTCAAGATTATCCGAAGTTACATTTCCGGAAACATTTTCAATTTCAATCTTCATTCCTGCCGGAACAGTAATAATGTAATCAACTCTTGAGTCTTTTCCGGGATTGAAACTGAAAAAGCTGTTATCTCTTTTATCATTCATTTCTGTAGAAATACTGAGGATACTTCCCGAAGAATCAATTCTGATTTCAATTTCATCGAAAGGTGTTTCAAGAAATTTCTTCTTAACTTTTAATTCCTTGGTTACTTTGACAGTCAAAAGCTCTGAATCTGCGCTGTGAATTATTGATATGTTTCCTATTACATTTTCAAGTTTAACCTTTGTTTTACCGGCAGTATTGATCTGATGCTCTTCGGATTTTGTTTTTAAATATTTTTTTGACATCAGACCGCATCCCTGTAAACTCAATATTGTAAAACCAACTATTATTAAAATTATTTTAGCTTTCATGGTTAATGTTTGATTTGTTTTAATTAATTTTTGGTGTATCCGGTGGCTGGTTTTTTATTTTCGAACTCACAATTGCGTAATAAACCAAAAATCCAAGACCGGCAGATAGTATTATCATTCCCATCATTACACCTTCTTCTATGTCATACATTCCTTCAAACAAATTTGCAAGAAATATTCCGATTCCGAGAAATGTTAAAAGTATTCCGAATTTCAATGAAGAATAAGGATTCCTTGGTTTTGAATTAGTATCGGCAAAATATGCTTTCACTTCTTCAGGTGTCAGTCCTTTTTCAATAAGACGCATTTTCTCCCTGTGTTTTGTGTAGAGCCACCAGAAAATCAGTATTCCCGGTATACCAAATGTAAAGACAATTGCCACTACTGGTATAAAAGCTTCAATTCCACTCATTTTAATTACTCCTTCCCGCTTAATGCGGATTTAATTGTTTGTTAAATTATTTATT
>DAIPYE010000203.1:0-5347 GCA_036782915.1 Bacteroidota bacterium
AATGTAAAAAAAATATAAACTTTAATAATCCGTTCGTAACATACGGGACTGAACTTGATATCCCGTTAATTGTCTTAAATGAATCATTTGAAGGAGCAACATTTCCTCCATCCGGCTGGATGAAAATTAATCCTGATGGCGGAACCGGATGGAACAGACAAGCTGCTGGAACAACGCCTATTCCCGGATGGACCGGCGGAATAATTACAGCACCTCCTTTAGGCGGAACAAAAGTTGCTTTTTCTACATGGACTACAGGTGGTGCGTTTAGTAATGATCAATGGCTTGTTACACCTCAGATTGTAAATTCTAAAACTGATGATTCACTAAGTTTCTGGGTAAGATTCTGGCCATCCAATGTTTATGCTGACACTGTTTATGTTAAAATTTCTACAACATCACCAACTATCAGCGGATTCACAACAGATGTGGCAACTATTCCTTTCCCGAGAAATTCACCTGACACCAATTGGACAAAATACACTTACCATATTGGAAATCTGATGCCGGTTGCAAGCAGTTACTATATAGCATTCATAGAGAAAGTAGATGATAATTTTAATGACGGAGCATCAGTTTCACTTGATCTTGTTTCAGTTGTATCAACAGAATGCGATCCGGATGTTCCTTTCCTGACAACATTAGATTATCCGGGAGCAGGACCTCATCAGGAAGGAAAAGTTACATATCAATATCCATGGAAACCGGACGGTTTCATTGATATTCACTGCGGATTAAATCCAAATATGTCGGTGGATCCTTGCAACCCATGGACCCTGGTCTTTTATGCTGCTTTATGGGAACAAAAAACTGGTAATGATCTGGTGAAATTTTTACCGCCGAGATTTAACTGGAATCAGGATTCATGTCAATGGATTACATTTGATGTTGTTTATCCTTTAAATTACATCCCCGACACTTATGTTGATTCTATTGTAATGAAAATTACTATGAAGCCAAAACCTGTGACCAATTGTACTATTATTCAAAATCCGGTTAGATGCGATATGCCTCCATATCAGTATTATGATCCTGACTGCTGGAGAGATTGCATAAATGAATTGCTTACACTTGAAGGACAGGATAATTGCTCACCTCCTAACAGCGCAATATGCAGAATTGAGTGGGATAAACCTTTACCGGTAGAACTGACTTCATTTACATCAACTGTAAATAACAATACAGTAACTTTGAACTGGAATACAGGAAGCGAAAAGAATAATGCAAGATTTATAGTTCAGAGGATGAAAGAAGGAACATGGAATGAAATTGGAACGGTTGCCGGAAACGGAACGACAAATAATGCAAACAGCTATTCATTTACTGACAAAAATCTGTACAGCGGAATTTATAATTACAGACTGAAACAGGTTGACTATAACGGAAGCTTTGAATATCTGAATCTTAACGGAGTAATTACCATTGGACAGCCGGAGAAATTCAGTTTGTCGCAAAACTATCCGAACCCGTTCAATCCGACAACAACTATACATTTCGGAGTTCCGAACGATGGTTTAGTAACAATGAAAATATATAATTTGAATGGAAGGGAAGTTAAAACAATAGTGAACGATTTCCGGACTGCTGGATATTATACTGTAAGTTTCAATGCTTCAGATCTTGCGAGCGGTATTTACTATTACAAATTGACAGCCGGTAATAATTCTGCAGTTAATAAAATGGTTGTTATCAAGTAATAGTATAAAATAAATAATAAGAATTACTAAACTATAAGAATCCGGGTTTAGCTGCCCGGATTTTTTTAATTTTCAATTGGAAATATAAGTCTGAATTTTGTGCCTTTTCCGGATTTTGACTCGACTAAAATATCGCCTTTATGCTCATTGACAACCCGTTTCGCAATTGCAAGCCCAAGTCCTGTGCCTTTTCCGTATTCTTTTGTGGAATAAAACGGAAGAAATACTTTAGGGAGATTTTCTTTTGAAATACCTTTTCCGTTATCTGAAATTTCAATAACAATTTTATTTCCTTCCGTAGAAGTCTTAACAAGGATTTCGCCTTCTTTATTAATTGCCTGAACTGCATTGGTAACAATATTGGAAATAACTTCTTCTATTTGTGAATTGTCAAATTTAAACAAGGGTAAATTTTTCTGAAGATTTTTTTTAATTTTAATCTCTTTATTTGCCGCAGTGAATTTATAATCCGAAACTACTTTTGTCACCAGTTCATTTAAGTTGTTGTCAGATTTCTCCGTATGCATTGGTCTTGAAAAATTAAGCAAATGTCTTATGGATTTTGTTATTCTTGTAGCTTCGTCAAGTATAGTTTTAAGCTCCTCATAATCTTTGTCAGATTCCTTTCTGTCAAACATCAGATAATCTGCATTCCCGGAAATAATATTCAATGGATTTGACAGACTGTGAGCAATGCTTGAGACAACTTCACCTATCAGCGCAAGATTTTCTTTTTCACGCAATTCCTTCTGAAGTTTCCTGATCGGTGTTATGTCTCTTATAATCCCGACTGAACCGATCACCTCATTTTCCTCATTTGAAACTGCAAATCTTGAAATACTAACAAATTTTGTTTCACCACTTTTAGTTATCCTTTCAGTTTCATGGTTTGCAAGAAATCCTTTTTCCAAAACTTCGTTTATAAGGAAGTCCTTTTCCCCTTTAATCAAAAGATAATCAGGAATAAGAAATGAAAAATCCCTGCCTGTTACTTCAGATTTTGAATAACCGAAAATGTTTTCAGCGCCTTTATTCCATAAAAATATTTTGTACTCATTGTCAAATCCGATTATAGCGCCAACTGAATTTAGAATGATATCTGAAAAAAATTTTTCATGTGCAGATTTACCGTCCTTGCTCAGCTTTATCATTTGATGTATCATGCTTTCAATAGCCGAAATTATATTATCTATCTCTATTTCAGGAAGATTATATTTTTCCATCAAACTGTTCCGAAGATGCTCTTCCTGCTTTTTGAGTTCAGATGTAATCATACTTTCCATAAAACGAATCTGTGTAATTTTGTTATTAAAAAAAAAGTTTAATCATTTATTTGCACTAAGTTTCTGTCAGTTTCACATAAGCTTTACTTAAAACCAGTTTAGTCAAACAATTTAATTTCTCTCCTTAATATTGTAAAACATCAGTTAAAAAGAGATATAAAAAAAGATAACCATATTATAAATTTAATATTATTCCAGATTTTATTCATCCTGAACCTTTTAAATTAATCTTAAAATTCCCGGAAATTTTTTCCTATAATTTAAAAATAACTTATATTTTTTTTATCATAATTGATAACATTCTAATTAAAGAATTTGTAATTATTTGTAAAACTCGGTGCTACTTGTTAAAAATTTTTGACATTTGTGAATTTTTGAATCTCTTAATTATAATGATCATAAAATTGTTGCAATGATAATTTGTAATGATTATTTTAACTGAAATTTTTTAATTTAAATAATAGAAGGAGAATGCTATGAAAATCAAATTTACAATTTTATTAATACCTTTGCTTCTTTTATCATTCAATTTAATTTTCGCTGAAAAAAATTCTGCAGAAAATTTTAATGCTGATACCATAAGTGCTTTAACTGTGCCAAATGCTTATTCAGGATTACCAGGTACAGTTACATTTACGGGTCCGCTTACAAATTCACAGAGAACTTATCAGATGCTGATAAATGAAAGCGAACTGACAGCTCTCCAGGGCAAAAGGATTGATGCAATTACATTCAGACTTCCTGTTTCTGCTGCATCAGCATGGCCGGTTTCAGATATCACATATGCAAATTATGATATTTATCTCAGCGGAAGTGTAGCTCCGCAGGACAGAAGTCTGACTTTCATTAATAATGTTGTCGGAATTCAGAAAAAAGTAAGATCAGGAAGCCTGTTAATTCCTTCAAACTCATTCCCATTCGGGGGGAATCCAAACTCATTCGGAATTGAAATTAATTTTGACAGTACTTATTTATATTCGGGAGGAAATCTGCTGATAGAGATCCGTCACGACGGATTTACCGGAACTTCCAGAAGTGTAGATGCGATTGGAACAGCTATATCAGGTTACGGAACATTGTTCAGCGCATGCTGGACTTCAAGTTATACAGGAGTATCAGGTTCACAGGGTAACTTTTCCGTAGTCAGTATTTCTTCATCAGGATTAACAGGGATATCATTATCATCAGAAATTCCTTCCGGCTTTAATCTGGAACAGAATTATCCAAATCCTTTTAACCCGGTAACAAGAATTGCTTATAATATTCCATTTAAAAGTAATGTTGAACTAAGTGTTTATGACATTACCGGCAAAAAAGTGAGCACAATAATAAATGACATAAAAGAAGAAGGTCAGTATTACATTAATTTTGATGCAGGATCTGTTACAAGCGGAGTTTATTTTTATACAATGAAGGCTCAAACTTTTAATTCTTCCGAAAGTCAGCTGTTCACAATGACAAGAAAAATGCTTGTTTTAAAGTAAAGTTTTTAATGAAAAGATATTGAATTAACTTTATTTGTAAGAAATAAAATATTTTCAAAAATGTACATCAGCTCGGATATAAAAAATTTAAATTATAAACTTTCGAAAAGAAAAATTCTTTGTTTTACGTTTATAATTTTTTTAAACATGTTATCTTTTTCCTGTAATAAAAAAGAAACCGGAGAATCCGGAACAGAAATTTCTGATAAAATCAAGCGGAAAGAAGATTCATTAAAAAACTGTTGTGAAAAAAAGCCATCACGCTTTGGTAGTCAGGATTCTCTTCGATCAGAGACAGTAGATTCTGTTGATCTAAAAACGGGCGGTGGTTCAGATAATTACTCCGGATCACAGGATGAAAAAATGATTTGGATACCGGGAGTTGAATTTGTTATGGGAATAAATGATCCGGAATCTTATGATACTGAAAAACCGGCTCATACTGTGAAAGTAGACGGATTCTGGATAGATGCTACTGAAGTTACTAACAGAGAATTTAAAAAATTCGTTGATGCTACTGGTTATATTACAGTTGCAGAAAGAATTCCGGACTGGAATGAACTTAAAGAACAGCTTCCACCGGGTACAAAACCACCTGACCCTAATGATCTGGAAGCGGCTTCACTTGTTTATATTCAACCATCCAAAAAAGTCGGAACGAAAAGGAAGTGTAATTACTGACAGGATGAATCTGCCGGTTGTACATATAGCATTTGCAGATGCGATGAATTATTGTAAATGGGCAGGGAAAAGATTACCGACAGAAGCTGAATGGGAATTTGCAGCACGAAGTTGTTTGAAAAATAAAAAATATGCCTGGGGTGATGAATTAAGACCGGGTGGAAAATTCATGGCAAATACCTTGCAGGGAAATTTTCCAAAT
>DAIPYE010000204.1:0-4571 GCA_036782915.1 Bacteroidota bacterium
CTTCAAATACGGACTCACTTTTGATCGGGGGAGGCATATCTGAAGGTGATTTTGTAGGTTATCTGGATGAAGTAAGAATCTCTCATAATGTTCAAAACAAAAATAATTTCAGAGATTATATGTTTACATCAATTGATTTAAACAATGACCCTTTTCCTTCCGATAAAAATATTAATTACAGTTTTGACGGAAATACAATTGACAATACAAATGAAGGCGGACCTAGACTGGAATTCAGAAACAATGCGAGATTCAGTAATCCCGGACAAATTTCAGGACAGCCTGTTTCTCCTTTAAACAGAAGCGCAAATCCGGATTTTCAAAAAGGATTTTATCTGGGAAATACAAATTTGAATATCCCGTCTATCGGAAGCATTTCTGATGAAGTAAGAATTAACAAAGCTGAAAGTATAAATGATATAAATCTTTTCATTGCATTAAATCATCTGAATTCACCGGATCTTGAAATTTATCTGATTGCGCCGAACGGAGATTCAGTAAATGTATTATATAATTATTCTTCAAATTCAAATGACGATAATATAATTACAATCTTTGATGATCAGTCAGACAGCACTATGAACAGTGATCGTTATAATTCTCTTTATACAAAAATTAAACCTTTGCATAATCTTAATTCGGTTTTTGGAGGAACCTGGAGACTCAGGATCAATGACAATGAATCCGGCAGCCCGGGAATGCTTTATGCCTGGGGAATTCAGATCAATAATCAGCAGGAAAGAGATAAAAATCTAAATGTAACATGTATCCCGCAGGGATTTTATGATGCGAATACAAATCTTATGGTACCGGATACAATTACTGTGAACATCAGACAAAAAAATACTCCTTTTGATCTGGTATATTCTGGCAAAGAACTATTTAATTCATTAGGTCTGGGCAAATTCAGTATCAGTGCCGCGGAAAATATTGTCGCTGATTCATTATATTATTTACAGATCTTTCACAGAAATTCCATTGAGTCATGGAGCGGCGGGTTTATATCTTTTGTTAAATTTGAATCCGGTGGGAATATGACTTTTTCTCAAAATTCAGTTTTTGGCAGTAACAGTATTTTGGTTGATTCTTCACCTCTAAGGTTTGCAATCTACAGCGGCGATGTAAATCAGGATGGAACCATTGATGCATCGGATCTCAGCGGTGTAGAAAATGATGTTTCAAATTCTGTGTCCGGATATGTACCGGCTGATCTTAACGGAGATGATTTTGTCGATGCTTCAGATCTGAGTATTGTTGAAAATAATGCTGCGGCTGGTATAAATGTAATATCACCTTAAAGAGATTTGGAATCTGGAATTTCGAAATCGGGATTCCAGATATTTTATTTATGATTTTGGATTCATAAACTTTAATCTTTTAACTTTCAACTTTTAACTTTTAACTTTTAACTTTTTACTTTATCCTTTAAGAGATTCGAGATATTTTTCTTTCAAAAGAGGTGTGATTCTGTATCTGTCATCTCCGTATTCTTCATGCATTGATCTCAGAATGTTGTAAATGAGTTCAGCTCCGATCCTTTCGCTCCAGTCAATAGGACCGTATGGATAATTTGTGCCGAGTTTCATTGCAGTGTCTATATCTTCTTTATTTGAAGTGCCTTCCTGTAAAACAAGATAAGCTTCATTTATTATCATTGAAATAATTCTCATTGAGATCATTCCGATCCTGTCTGTAACAGTGAAAACTTCTTTCCCCAGGTTTTCAAATAATGATTTTGCTTTTGAGAAATTTTCTTCAGTTGTGAATCTGGTCTTACAAAGTTCAATGCCTTTAACTTTTGAAAATGTTCTGTACAAACCTGCTCCGAGCATTCTTTCCGGATATTGTGAGTTGACTGCCTGTTCCAGCGCTGTGATGCAAAGCGAAGATGAAATTACAACAGCTTTAGAATTCTTTTCGTTTATGAAATTCAAAATATTAAATTTTATTTCTTTGTTGAAATTTGTAAGTTCAAATACAAACTCAACTGATTCATTGAGTTCATCGGCGATCTCATATTTTGATTTCAAAAGTTCTGAAAGCTCTTTCATCAAATCTTCATTGTCACCGATCAGAAATACTTTTTCCATTAATGTTTTATTTGTTTAGCAAATTTATTTTAATTGAATAATCAAGAACTGAAAGAATTACTGGATAGTCTGTACTTTAAATACAGAAAAAAACACTCATCAAAAGATCCAGTCTGGATACTTCACAGATTTCAGGATGAAAAAGACATCGAAATTGCCGGACTTATCACTTCCTGCTATGCTTACGGTCAGGTCGAACAGATAAACAAATTCATTCTGAAATTTCTGACAAAAATTGATTTTAAAGTGCACGAATTTACTTCTAATTATTCTGAACATAAAGACAAAAAATATTTAAAAGATCTTTATTACAGATTTAATACAGGAAATGATCTTTCCTTATTGCTGCTTAATATTAAAAATGCTATTTCTAAATTTGGAAGTCTGAAAAGATCATTCGAAAGTTATTATAAAAATGATCACATTAATATTATTCCTGCTTTGTCAGAGTTTACTTTGAATCTGAATAAAATTGAAAGGATAAATTCAAATTACAAATATTTGATCCCATTTCCCCAAAACGGATCAACCTGTAAGCGATTGAACCTGTTTCTGAGATGGATGATCCGGAAAGATGAAATTGACATTGGGCTCTGGAGTGAAAATATCAGTAAATCAAAACTCATAATGCCTGTCGATACTCATATTTTCCGGGTTTCAAAAAAATTGAAATTAGTTAACAGAAGATCTTGTGATCTGAAATTTGCAGTTGAATTAACAGAGAAACTGAAAAGTTTTGACAAGTCAGATCCTGTCAAATATGATTTCGCGCTTTGTCATATAGGGATTGATAAGGTAAAGGATTATACAATTTAAATAACATCCGGAAATTTCTCAAAACACCTTAATCCTGAATTGAAATTGCACTCTATTATAAGTATCTTTAAAGTTAGGTATAGTATCTGGAATTTATTGAAAAAGCAATAATTTACAAGATTTATGAACCGTATAGAGAAGATTAAAAGCAGATTTGCTGAGTTGGGAATTGATTCCTTCCTTATTAAAAAACTGCCCAATATAAGATATATTTCAGGTTTTTCCGGAAGCGCGGGAAATATTCTCATTACTAAAGATAAGAATTATTTCGTTACAGATTTCCGTTATAAAACACAATCCGGATTAGAAGTGAATAAGGGTTTTGAGATAATTATTTATATTCAGAATTCAATGGCTTTTATGAAGGATCTGATAAAGGAAAACGGTTTAAAGAAGATCGGATTTGAATCAAATTTCGTCACTTTTAATGATGCTGAAAAATTGGATAAAGATTTTCCGGAAGTTGATTTTGTTTCTGTAAATGCTCTCCTTGAAAATATTGTTTCAGTTAAAAATGACAACGAAATTGAATTAACCAAAAAAGCAGTTGAAATTACCGATAAAACCTTTTCAGAACTGCTTAGAATCATCAAACCCGGAATGACAGAAAGGGAAGTTTCAGCCGAAATATCATATTTACAAAAAAAATTCGGTGCTGACGGAGATTCTTTTGATGCAATAGTTGCATCCGGTGAAAGAAGCGCTTTCCCGCATGCAAGACCATCTGATAAAAAAATTACTAATAATGAATTGCTGAAACTTGATTTCGGATGCACGGTTCAGGGAATGAAATCAGATATGACAAGGACGATCGGGATCGGAAAAGTAAGCGATGAATGTCTGAAGATATAATGTGAGATCCGGAATTCCAGTTAAAGAACTGGATTCTTATGCCAGAAATTTCATTACAGAAAAAGGATACGGTAAAAATTTCGGTCACGGGCTTGGACACGGTCTTGGCTATGATGTACATGAAATTCCCGCAATAAATGAAAGAAATGATTTTATACTTCAGACAAATAATATAATTACAATTGAGCCGGGAATTTATGTCGAAGGTCTTGGCGGAGTGAGAATCGAAGATGACGTGGTTGTAAAAGAAACTGGCTGTGAAATTTTAAATAGATCCCCAAAAGAATTTATAACAATATAGGAATATTTTTCTTGAGGAAGTAAAATAGATTTTTAAAAGAAAAATATTTTAAATGAAATTGCTAAATTTATTAAACAGGATTTGAATAAAGTTTTAATTATTTCGTATTACTTCCCGCCAATGGGGATGGGAGGCGTGCAACGCACACTTAAATTTGCTAAATATCTCAGAGAATACGGCTGGGAATCTGTAGTAATAACTGACAGTCCCAAAAAATATTATGCTGTGGATGAAAATTTACTTCAGGAAGCTTTAGATTGCGGAATTAAAATTGAACGAACCGGCTCAGAGGTTTTTGATGTAAAAAACATTGTAGTGAAAGCTCCCAATGACAGAGTGAGAAAGTTTAAAACAAAATTATCACAATTCTTTTTTATTCCCGATTCGAAAATTTTATGGAAGAAAAAAGCTCTGAAGAAAATAGATGAAATATGGAATAAGTATGGCGGTTTTTTTTTTTTATTTTTTAAAACTCCCCCCCATACCTATTTTTTTTTTGGGCAAACCCTAAA
>DAIPYE010000204.1:4581-5308 GCA_036782915.1 Bacteroidota bacterium
TTGATCTTATATTTGCTACAGCTCCTCCCTATACTGATTTTCTGATCGGACAATCCGTAAAAAGAAAATACAAAGTGCCTTTGGTTATTGATTACAGGGATCTCTGGGTGGATAATAAAGTATTAAATTCGTATCCGACCTATTATCACAAAATGTCGAATATCCGTCTGGAGAAAAAAGTTCTGGCTGAAGCGAATAAAGTCATTACTACAAACAGAAAAACAAAGGAGCTTATAATAACCCGTTACGGAAATGTCGAATATAATGATGTGAAGATCATTCCGCATGGTTTCGATCAGGAAGACTATGACAATGCTGCTAAAAATGAATTACCCAAAACCTCTAAAATGAGATTTTTATATTCAGGAAGTTTTTACTGCTATAATCCAAAACCGTATTTCGAAGCTATAAAATTTTTGTTTGATAAATATCCTGAACTTGAAAAGGAAATTGAATTTTGTTTTCTGGGTCAGTTCACTGCTGAGTATGTAAAATATTGTCAGAATATAAAAATTTATGATAAGCTGAATATTAAAGGATATGTTGATCACAGTGAATGCGTGAAATATATTTTGAGTTCTGATGTACTGGTGCTTCTTAAAAGTATGGGTGAGAATGAGATCGTTGCTATGGTGGGAAAAATCGGTGAATACATTGGCAGCAGAAAGTTTATTCTTGCGCTTATCCCGGATGGTCTGACACAAAAAACACTTTCCGAATACGAAGC
>DAIPYE010000205.1:0-5290 GCA_036782915.1 Bacteroidota bacterium
TTTCAAACCTATGAACTTAAGTGTTGTATCCTGCGCGGTAATTTTTGCAGAGTCAGGAGGGTTTACGATCATTACACCGAATATGTCAATAAATACAAGTGTTGAAAATTTCATCACGGCATTTGTCGTAACTTTGACAGTATCACTTACAGAAATTATGATTGTATCATTGACAAGATAATTCCCGCCGCTAAATGTCACGTTGCCGCCTGAATAAGCAACTAGACTGTCAAGATCCCAGCTTTTGCCTGTTCCCGGTGTAGTGTAGTTTGCAAAACAATTTATTGAAAATATTAATAAAACCAGTACAAGTAAATTCTTCATTTGTGTTTTATTTTTTAATTAAAAAAATGTTGGTAAATTATTCCGTCTATGAAAGAAGAATAAATTCGGCTATTTTTCCCCGTTATGTTAATGGAGTTTATTCAAATTAATAAATTTCTTTTTAGAATAGAATTGATTAATTTTTCTAAAAATAATAAGTATTTAAATTTTGAATCACCTGTATATATCAATTAACTTTTTACTGCTATTTTAGTTATTATAATATAGACTTTTCGATCTCAAAACCTGCAAAACATTAGATTTTAAAAAAAAAATTAAATTCAGAAAGGGTCAAAAATGCAAAAATTAATTTTCAACTTAGTATTTGTTATACTATTATCCGGTATTGCAAATGCTCAGCTTTATCAGGGACCGGCAAACGGCTCTGTACCGAATGGAGTCACTGTAAATACACTTACATTCCTTACAGATCTGTCAATCGGTGAACCTGTTTCAAAATATGTAAGGCAGACATACAATAAGGAAGAATTTGAAGTTGAACCTCTTCCAGATTATTTAAACAATATCAAGTCAACAGGTCCTGCGGGTTCGAACATTGTACTTGATAAAAGCATTTCTGACAATTCAGGAACAGATAATCAATCACTTCTGATCAAAACATTTGAAGGTGCAAGACAGACAAGTTCAATTCCGCCTGATACATACATTGCAGCAGGTCCGACTCATTTAATGGGAGTTTGCAATTCGAATTTTTATATCTGGGACAAAAACGGAAATGTTGTAAATTTGATCGCATCTGCAAGCTGGTATAGTTCTGCGCTGTCCGGAGCTTCTCCATTTGACCCGAAAGTTTCATATGATCAGATCGGTAAAAGATGGATAATGGTCTGGCTTCATCAGGATGATGCTTCTGCACAGGGTTATTTCCTGATATCAGTATCTGACGATTCAATCCCAACCGGTACATGGTATAACTGGGCTATAAAATCATCTTTGAACGGTTCTACTGAAGTGGGTCAATGGGGAGATTATCAGGGAGTCGGATTTGATAATCAGGCAATATATTTAACTACTAACCAGTTTACATTTGCCGGAAATTTTGCTTATAATAAAATCAGAATAATAGGAAAATCCCAGTTATACAATAATACTGCAGGATCATGCGCCTGGACTGATATCTGGGATATCAGGGACCCTTCAAACGGTACGAGAATTTTCGGTTCAAGACCAACTATTGTATATGGTAATACAAGTGAGGCTTATTTTATAGTGACCTCGCCGTTTGTCACTGGTACTTATATCACATTGTATAAACTTTCAAATCCTTTGTCTTCACCTACTATGACAGGCACAAACATCCCTGTAGTGACTTATCTTAATGCGCCACAGGCAAGTCAGCTTGGCGGAGGTACGCCATTAGAAACCGGAGGAAGTGGTTTCAGATTTGAATCAATTTACAGAGGCGGCTTTTTATATGCAGTTCATGCTGTAGGAAGCTTTGGTTCATATTCATCTATCAGTTATTATAAGATAAATCCTTCTAATAATGCAGTGATTGATGATGCTGCTTTCGGAGCTGACGGTTACTGGCATTTTTACCCTGCTATGGCAGTGGATAAAGATAATAATATTGCAATGACATATTCACGTTCATCATTATCTGAATATGTTGGAGCTTATTTCAATTCAAGATTAAATACTGATCCGCCAAACACTTTCAACGGAAGCGGAGTTTTAAAAGCAGGCGAAGGAAATTATAATGTCGTCGGAGGAGGAAGAAACAGATGGGGTGATTATATGGGAATGTGGCTTGATCCATCTGATGAAAACAATATCTGGATGCACACTGAATATGCCAAAGCTCCGTCAAATACTTGGGCAAACAGAGTTGGATTATTAAGACTTTCTCCTTATTCTTCAGCAAGAGTATTTACAAATCCGGAAAATTTGACTTACGGAAATGTAGAAGTGGGAACTCTCAGCGATACTCAGTATGTAAAATTAACAAATTTTGGAAATACTGTTTTAACAATTACAAATTTACAAATTTCAAGCCAGCAGTATCAGTTAATTGGCATCCCATCTTTACCGGTCAACATTAATTTTAATGATTCAATTATTGTGAAAATCAGATTTAATCCTTTTTCACAGGGAATAAAAAATGATTCACTGATAATTACAAGTAATGATTTAGTTTATCCTAATAAAGCTGTTCATCTTAGCGGTAACGGATATGTAGTTGCTCCGGCATCCAATAATGTAATATACGGAGTTACCGGATCTGCTTCAAACGGAATTTTGCTTACAGTTAATTCTGCAACTGGAGCCGGTACATCCGTCGGAGCTTCTGGTTTCAGCCAGTTAAGCTCAATCAGTGTCAGACCATCAGACAATAAAATATTTTCAATTATTACCGGAAGCAGCAGCGCCAGTTTAGTAAGAGTTAATTCTGCTGCCGGAGATGCATATTTTTATTCTTCAATTCCCTACGCTGATTTAAAATCTATGGCTTTTGACTTAAATGATGATCTTTATTGCGCTTCAATTGGCGGGAAAATTTACAGGGATAATACGACAACTTATGATACTCTGACGATCGGGAATACAGGAAATTCTAATTTATTTGCAATTTCCATAAATCCGCTTAATGGACAGTTATGGGGAATTTCAGCAGTCGGCACAGTTTATAAAATCAATAAACAAACGGGAACTTCTCAATCTATTGGTTCAACTGGTCAATCTCCTAACTCCGGATTAGCTTTTAATAAATTTGGTAAATTATACGGTGTAAAGGGAGTCGGAGTAGCAACTAATAATCTTATCTCTATTGACACTGCAACAGGATCCGGTACTGTTATCGGTCCAATTGGCTTTAACGGAATTAATGGAATAGCAATTTCTCCGGATATAGTTGGAATTCAAAGTAACTCATCTATTGTTCCGGTCAGATTTGAACTGAATCAAAATTATCCAAATCCGTTCAATCCGGGAACTACAATTTCATTTTCAATTCCATACAGCAGTATTGTAAAGCTTAACGTATATGATATAACCGGAAGGGAAGTCAAATCGCTTTTAAATCAGAATATACAGGCGGGCAGTTATAATTATTATTTTGACGGAAGTAATCTTGCCAGCGGAGTTTATTATTATAAATTAGATACCGAAAAAAATTCTGAAATAAAAAAGATGATCCTTCTGAAATAAATGTTTTAAAAAGTAATATTTGCAAATTATAAAAGGACTGAATTAATTTTCAGTCCTTTTTTTTATTGAGATTATCGAAGAACTGAAAATATTAATAAATTTCATATTTGAATATTAATGATTAATTTTAACTAAAATAAGAATATTTAATGCCGATCCCATACAATTTACTTCCAACCTACAGCGAACTCTTTTTAACTTACATAAATGACTTTGAAAAACTCCGAAAGTATTTCGAATTTGATTTCCGGAATTATGAAGAGATATTCAAATGCATTGATCTTAAAAGGCAAACTTATCAGACCGGAAAGAATTTTTTCAGAAATGACCTCTGTAATATTCTGAAAGAACAGAATGAAAAATTTGATTCAGGTGAAGTTACTTTTGAAAATATAAAACTTTTAAGCAGTCACGATACTTTTGCAGTAGTCACAGGTCAGCAGCTTGGATTTCTTACAGGTCCGTATTATACAATTTTAAAAGCTATTAATACCATTCAACTGGCGGAAAAACTTAATAATAAATTTCCGGAATTTAAGTTTGTGCCTGTATTCTGGCTTGAAGGTGATGATCACGATTTTCCCGAAATAAATAATGTGAATATAATTTCCAGAGAAAATGAAATTAAGAATATTAAATATTTCGAAAATGGTTCTGAACAGGAAAAATATCTAAAACCTGCAGGAAATATTTTGCTGGATAAATTTATAGATGATTTTATAAATGACATAGAAGGATCTCTTAATAAAACTGATTTCACAGAAAATGTTTTTAATGATATCAGGAATGCTTACAAAGAAGGCGTTGATATAAAAACAGCATTTACAGTTTATTTGAACTCAGTATTAAAAAACAAAGGACTTATCTTTATTGACCCTACAGACATCAGATTAAAGAACTTTCTGAAGCCTGTTTTTGAAAAAGAATTAACCACTTTTCCTGCTGTATGCGAAGCAGTAATTAATACAACGGTTGATCTTGAAGAAAAATATTCTGCGCAGGTAAAGCCGAAAGCTATTAATCTTTTTTACATACATGACGGTAACAGATATCTCCTTGAACCGCGGGATAATGAAATATTTGCTTTAAAGAATTCCAGACAAAAGTTCAGCAGGGAAGAATTGTTTAATATTCTTGAAAGTAATCCTGAAAGGTTCAGCTGGAATGTAGTTACAAGACCTGTTTGTCAGGATTATCTGCTTCCGACAGTTGCATATATCGGAGGACCATCTGAAATTGCATATTTTGCGCAGTTCAAAGAGGTTTACAGATTAAATGAATTAACAATGCCTGTAATTTATCCCAGAACTTCTGTAACTATTATAGAAAATCGTGTGCAGAGTTTTCTGGATAAATATAATTTGCAATTCGAAGAGTTATTTAATTTAAAGGAAGTAAGCAAAAAACTACTTAAGAATGAATCAGAAGCTGATATAGATGAAATTTTTTCGCAGATGAATGAAGAGCTTACAGCTATTTTTTATTCAAATGAAAAATTACTTAGTAAGATAGATGAAAATCAGACAGCATCATTTGGAAAACGTAATCAGCAGTTTCTGGATTCTCTGAATGTTGCAAAAGAGAAATTTCAGAGCACTCAGCTTAAACAAAATGAAGTGATCTCAAACCAGCTTAAAAAAGCGCTTACAAATATATTTCCGGGTGAGATATTACAGGAAAGAATAATTAATGTTATTTATTTTTTGAATAAATATGACAACGGTCTTATAGAAAAAATGATAAATGAAATAAAGGTTGATGAATTTTCACACCAGCTGCTGCATACGGATTTAATAAC
>DAIPYE010000206.1:0-5281 GCA_036782915.1 Bacteroidota bacterium
TTTTATCTATAGCTTCACCCGCACTCATTTCTCTTCTCATTTCTTTGTACATCTGTCTTATTTTATAATCTCTTATAGCTTTTTCATCAAGGAGTTTGTACTTCTTCAACGTATTATAAATATTGTCGTCAATAAGCTCACTTAAAGGGTTGTCGCTTTTTGATTTAACTGCTGGTTTCAATTTATTTCTCCTGTTTTAAGTTAATTATTATGTATTTCTTATAGAAAATTTGTCCGGTATATTTGAAAAAGGACCCGATACGATAAATTCAAGTTAAAATCCTATACAAATATACACTATATTTTATAGAAAAGTCAATATTGCGTTTAATTTATTATTTCAACTAATATTTTTAGTATTAATTTAGACCAGAATTTATTATATTACAGCAAAACAATGATTTAATCCTGATTTTCAATATTAATCCCTCTAATTTTAGTTAATGAACCAGTATTTCAGTAAAATAGCTGTATTTTTATATTTTCTGTTTATTCCCTTTTCAGTCTATTCTCAGTCTTCAACATATTTAAATGTTTCATCGTTCACAAATAAAGACAAATTTAAATCTTCAGAAAATTCCTCTACTTCTGATACTGTTAAAATAGCGCTTAAAGTTTTAATTAATGAAACCTACCACATTAATTCTTATAAAGTTAATGACCCTACTTTAATAAAGACAGAAATATTGTCTACTTCAGATAAATTTAAACTTCTGAATATTTATTATCCGCCGCATAAGAAATTAAAATTTGAATTCAGTGAAACAGAACTTGATGTTTTTGAAGGTGAAATTTATGTCGGATTGACTTTTTTACCTCAGGGAAATTTACAAAACGGAGTCTATGACCTGCCTGTAAAGATTGTTTATCAGGCCTGCGATGATAAAGTTTGTTATCCTCCGGGATCAATTACTGCAAATGTTAAAATTTCAATAGATAATGGAACAGCTTCAGTCAAAGAATCAAACTCAGAGATCTTTAAAAAAATAAATTTTTCTGCGCCGTTTGTTCCGGAAGTACAAAGTTCAGATAAAAAAACAACTCTTTCGGAAAATACCCGAACCGATTCGCCGGAATCAAACGAGAATGAAGTTTCAGACTGGTTTGAAAAGAAAGGTCTTTTTCTAAGTCTCCTTTTGATATTTTTAGGAGGTTTGGCTTTAAATCTTACCCCTTGTGTTTATCCTCTGATTCCGATCACAGTCAGTTTCTTCGGAGCTCAGGGAAGTGCAAGCAAGTCTCAGAGTATTTTTATGGGAGTATTTTATGCTCTTGGAATGTCAATAACTTATTCTGCATTAGGAGTTTTTGCCGCTCTGACAGGAAGTTTACTGGGAAATGCTCTTCAAAATCCGATCGTAATTATTGGAATTTCATTTATTCTGATAGCATTGGGAACAAGCATGTTCGGTTTATTTGAGATCAAAATTCCGCAAAGTCTGGCTTTGATCGGAAATAAGAACAGGTCGGGATATTTCGGTTCTCTTTTAATGGGACTTACAGTCGGGTTTATTGCCGCGCCGTGTATCGGTCCGTTTGTTTTGAGTTTACTTGTTTATGTAGGAAAATCAGGAAATCCGCTTACAGGGTTTATTTTATTTTTTGTTTTGTCAATGGGTCTTGGTTTGCCGTATATTTTTCTTGCCGCATCTTCCAGTTCGATAAGTAAACTTCCAAGATCCGGAGAATGGATGGAAGGAGTTAAAATAATATTCGGACTTATCTTATTCGGAATGGCTTTAAATACACTTTCTCCGTTAATTCCCAAAGATATTTTTAAATACTTATTTCCTGCTTATATTATTTTGTCGGGAGTGTATCTTCTTTTCTTTGACAAAAAAGGAAAAACAGCAAAATTTTATACTAAATTTAAATTTATTATTGCAGTTTTTGCGATTTTAATGGGTTTATGGATGTTGAGACCTCAGGGAGAAAAAGAGGAAGTAAAATGGAATGTCCTCACATCTGCAGAAGCAATTGACAAAAGCATTAATTCGGAAAATAAACCTGTTATGATAGACTTTTATGCTGACTGGTGCGCGCAATGCAAAGAACTGGACGAATTTACTTATACAAATTCTGAAATAGTGGAATTGTCAAATTCACTTAATAACATCAAAATAGATCTTACCAAAGAAAACGAAAGTATTACAAACAAATACAATATCAAAGGATTACCTGTTGTGATTTTTATGAACTCAAAAGGAGAAGAGATAAAAGAGCTCAGAGTAACCGGATTCTTAAAACCTGAAGAATTTAAAAATAAAATTAATTCACTTTTAAAAATTAATTCCCAAAAATGAAAATAATAGTTGCATTAATAGTATTTTTATCGGTATCCTCAGTCAGGATATCTTATTCACAGGAAAATAATGCAGGCAATTTCAAAATTCAGGAACTCAAGGAAAAAGCCCTGAATATTGGAAATAAAATTCATAATGAAGATTCAAAAGATGTTAAGTTAGATTTAAATTCGAAAACTTCATACAAATCTCCGGGAGTCGCGCTTTTACTTTCCTTGGTTGTACCGGGTGCCGGACATTACTATATTAACAGATTTGATGTCGGGAAATATTTTTTTGGAGTTGATGTTGGCTCATGGATAGGTTATGCGGCGCTTAATATTTACGGGGATAATGTCAGCGATCAGTCAAAAGTTTTTTCCGTTCAGCATGCAGAGATAGGAAGCACCAATGGTAAAGATGATGACTTTTTTACAAATATTGGCGCTTTTGACAATGTTTATGATTACAATAATTATCAATTGTCAGTTGGTGAGTATTCAGATCTTTATAATGTGAATACAAATTACTGGAACTGGGACGAAACTCAAAATCAGTATATTTATGAAACACAGCGCAGAGACAGCGAAAGAATTTATAATAACAGAATTATATTCGGCAGTATACTTGTCGTAAACAGAATTGTAAGCGGTATCAGCGCATATTTACTTGCAAATAAACAGAATAAAAAATCCACTGCTTTAAATGTTATGCCCGAACTTCTGTATAAAAAAGATTATAGTTTCGACGGAATAAAAATTAATTTAAGCAGGAATTTTTAAATCTTCCCCATCCGATTGCGAAATTATAAATTAACAATTGAATATAACGGCTTAAACTTCAACGGCTGGCAGAAGCAGAAAAACACGAGAAATACCATTCAGGATCAGATAGAAATTTCAATAAACAGATTACTCAGGACAGAAATAAAATTAACAGGAGCAGGAAGGACAGATACAAAAGTAAGCGCTTTAAATCAGGTTGCAAATTTTTTATATGAAGAGAAAATTGATTTAAATAAATTTCTGCACTCCTTGAATTCAATATTGCCGGATGAAATTACAATTAAGAAAATTAGTTTAGTTCCGCTTAATTTTCATTCCAGATACTCAGCCATAAAAAGAGAATATATTTATAAAATTACTACAGTCAAAAGATCAGTTTGCAGCGATTTTCATTACAGAATAAACTATGACCCGGATTTTAAGAAAATTGACAGCTTTATAGAGGAAATTAAAAATTTAAAAAATTTTTATTCTTTTTGTAAAAATAAATCTGATTTAAGAAATTTTTCATGCCTTATTTATGTTTTTAAATATCAGATACACAAATCCAAAAATGAAATTATTTTTACCATCTCAGCAAACAGGTTTCTTCATTCAATGGTCAGATCATTAATCGGATGCGCTCTTGAGATCGGAAGAGGTAAAACAGATTTAAACGAAGTTTTAAAAAAAGTAAAAAAAGGAGAAAAGATCAGGGTTTATTATATACCGGGTAATGCATTATTACTTAATAAAATCAATTATTAAAATGTTAAAAAGTAAATTTTTATTTGTTTTAGTTCTGGCAATATTCATTTCAGATATCTCTAAATCACAGGATATTCAAAATTACAAAAAATCTGAACTTAGTAATAAAATTCTTAATCAGAAATCGATCTCTGAGCAGGATGAAAATATTAACAGTAAAGTAAAAATAGAATCTGCTTATAAAGACGAAAAAAAATCTCCCCTGCTTGGCGCTTTATTTTCGGGGATCCTTCCCGGTTCCGGTGAATTTTATGCAAAGAGTTTTGTAAAAGCTGCGATTTTTTTCGGAATTGAAGCAGGTCTATGGACAGCATATACTGTTTATGAATCAGACGGAGATCAGCAGACCGAAGATTATCAGAATTTTGCAAATCAAAACTGGGACGTGTATAAATATGCAGGCTGGTTAAAACAGGAGCAGTTTTCAGGATCTGACGGAATCATACTTACATCAAATCCAAATGACCTCAGAAAGCAGGTGAATATAGTGGAAGCGCAGAATTTTTCACATCAGCTTCCGCCGTACGGTGCGCAGCAGTATTATGAATTGATCGGTAAGTATCAGAATTTTGTGGCTGGCTGGCAGGATGCAGATCTAAATGTAATGAACAGAAATAATTATATTACATACAAAACAACGATGTTTGTTAACTATTCTTATGACAGACAGGATGCAAATAATTATTACAATAAAAGTTCTACAGCTCTTTCTCTTATAATTTTAAATCACGTTCTGAGTTCTGCGGATGCTGCATGGAGTGTTTCAATGTTTAACAAAGATCTGAAAGTAAAAACAGGTGTTCACTTTGAGAATAAGTATTCTTATAATCTTCAGAAAAAATTAATTCCGGTTGCAAATCTGAATGTGACATTTTAAAAAATCTGATTTCAGGAAATAAATGTAAAATAATTTTTAGTCCTGAAATCAGATCTGCATTTATACAATTCAGTATTTTTATTTTTTTCAAATAATCCGTACATAGTAGCGCCGCTGCCGCTCATCGAAGAAAAAACCGCACCTTTTTCTATTAATTCATTCTTGATTTCTTTTAAAATATTGTATTTTTTGAATACTACTTTTTCAAATTCATTTTCAAATATTTCTGAATTATTGGGATCAAAAGATTTTACATCCTGAAGTATTCTGCTCTTTTCATATCCGGGCTGAATATTCAGACTTTCAAAAGCCCATTTAGTAGAAATATGCAGATTTGGATTAACTATAAGAATATTAAAATCCAGATCAAATTGTTTAAGTAATTTCAGTCTCTCCCCTCTTCCTTCCGCGTAACAGGGCTTCATTGTAAGAAAAAAAGGAACATCACTGCCTATAGACATTGCCATATCAATGATCCCGGCTTTATTGGAATTTATGTCAATAGAATAGTAATTTATTAAAAACTTTATTATCGAAGCTGCATTTGAGCTCCCGCCGCCTAATCCGCCGCCTACAGGGGTTTTTTTAAT
>DAIPYE010000207.1:0-5259 GCA_036782915.1 Bacteroidota bacterium
TTGTTACCGGAATTTTTTCAAGCCATTCCGGAATTTCATTTTCAGAAAACTTAATAACTTCTGCTGTAGCCAGACAAAACTGATCTGTTCCAAAATTCACTTTACCGTTGCTTCTGTCAACAATAAACCCAACCCCGGAGAGTTCAGCTCCTGAATTTTTAACAAGTTCAATGACTTCAAATACACTACCGCCTGTAGTCACTACATCTTCGCAGACAAGAACTTTTTCTCCTTTACTGATCTCAAAACCTCTACGCAAAGTCATAACTCCGTTTTCTCTTTCGCTGAAAATTGTTCTTGCATTCAGTTGCCTTCCGACTTCAGTTCCGAATACTATTCCTCCGACTGCGGGAGTAATCACAACATCAATATTCTTATCTTTGAATTTTACGGCGATCTCTGATGCAAAAAGCTGATTGTATTCCGGATACTGTAAAACTTTTGCGCATTGAAAATAGTGCGGACTGTGAAATCCTGAAGTCAGTATGAAATGACCTTCAAGCATTGCTCCGGTTTTCTTAAATATTTCTAATACTTCTTCGTTTTTCAATTTTAAAGTATGGATTATATTTTTTTAAAATAATAATTTATTTATGTGTTTTTAAAACACATATTTATTTTTTTCTGCACTCAACTCACTCAGCTTAACTTAACTTTTTTCACATCATGGATAGGCTGACCGAGGAATCTTTCGCTGATCTCTTTAAATTTTTTCTGAAAATCAGTGACGAAGAATTTATGCTGACCGCTTTTTTTCTGAGGATTTAAAAGTTCAAACTGTATAAGTAACCGCTTAACTTCCTTTGCTGCTTCTTCGCCTGAATCTATAAGTTTGATCTTTTTCCCAAGGACTTTTGAAATAGTTTTTTTCAAAATAGGATAGTGAGTACATCCAAGGATCAGAGTATCAATATTCATTTTTTTAAATTCGTCAAGATATTCTTTAGTAACAAGCTCTGCTACTTTGTTTTCTGTCCAGCCGTCTTCTGCAAGCTGCACGAATAAGCTGCATGCTTTTGAAAACACTTTTGCATTTCGTTCAAATTTGTGTATCTGAGTTTTATATGCGTAGCTCTGAATTGTCCCCAGCGTTCCTATTACACCAATATTAAAATTATCAGTTACTGAAACTGCAGCTTTACTACCGGGCTTTATCACACCGATCACAGGAACATTTGAGATCTTTTTTAAATAAGGAAGAGCAACTGAAGATGCGGTATTGCAGGCAACAACGATCATTTTAACATTTTTATTCAACAGAAATTTAGTAATCTCCATAGAATATTTTATGACCATTTCCTTTGATTTAGTCCCGTATGGAAGCCTGGCTGTGTCTCCAAGATAAATTATATTTTCATTTGGAAGAATTTCAAACAATGAACTTGCAACTGTAAGACCTCCGATACCTGAATCAAACACACCGATCGCGCACTTGGGGGATTTATTTTTTTTCAATAAAATTCGGGATTTTAAAATTTCTGCACTTCAAAATAAAGATTTATTTGCTTTGTTGAAATGTTAAACGGGGTCATCCGTATTAAACATTTTGAAAAGCTAAATCATTTTTTTGCCTTATAGGTTTTATAGGTTTCAAATGAAAAATCCGGGTTAAAGTGAAGTGACTCTTCTAAATTGGGGTAGATAATTAACACTTACATCTTCTATTCTCTGATTCAATCATTCTTTGTTTCCTTTATCTTTTCAAGCAGCCATTTCTTATTTACCAGTGATACATTCATGTTAACTTCATTTTCCAGTTGACGGATTCCTGATCTGTCAATTCCGTTAATATTATTTTTCAAATCAAAAATTCTTTTCGTATATGAAATGTAATCGCTCAATTGCTTTCGAACCGTATCATGAACAAGCTTATTCTCATTAACAAAATGTCTGTATCTGTCAATATGAAAATAAAACGATTCCCCTTCATTGAGTTCAAAATAGATTTTTAAATACAGTGACTTTATCTGCTGTTTAAATGAGAAATCTTCTGTTTCAACCAAAGACAGTTCATTCAGAGAATTGTCATAATTTTTTTTGTTGTAAAAAATTAAAGCCCGGCAAAAATGAATAGTTGGAATCTTGAATTCGGATTTCAATTCATCCGAATATTTTTCTATAAAGTCTTCAATCCATTTGCCTTTATTTATGTCCAGTCCTGTGATGACTATATTCATGAATTGTATATGAGGTATAAATCCACGTGAACTCCTGTAAAGACCTTTTTCTAATGAAGTCTTTGAGATGTCAAACTGCTCTTTTATGTAACTAAAATCTCCCGACAAAACCTTAATGTAAGAGAAATTTGTCAGAACAGTAAAAATACTTTGCCAGTCTTTTTCAGAAATATGATTCAGATTCTTTTCTGTAAATTCTTTAAGCAAACGAAAATGTTCTTCACTTTCATCTTTTATTATTTTGTAAAGGTAGTAGAAAACTTTAATATAAGGAATTTCCAAAAGTTGTTTGTCTTTCTGAAGTATGTTTCCAATTTCATTTTCAAATCTTATTCCATTTCCCGAATCATGTATGATCTTTTTCCTGTTAATAGTTTCGGCGTTATAGTATGTAAACTTTATTAAGAAAAAAATGACTAACTGCTCTATGATCTTTTCCGCTGATTCGTCTTTCTTTATGTATAAGTCTTTATTCCTTGTAATAAATTTTTTATGCTCACTCTCCAGTTCATACACATTGTAATAATATTCTCCGTCCTTAATTTCAATTTTAGAAAGCAACCCGCTTATAAGTTTCTTCTGCTTCAGAAACTGGTCAGGAATATTCCTCATGTTCAGTTCAGAAAGCAGACCCTTTCTGAATTTTATTTTATCAGCCTTGTAATTTTTAATTGAGAGAAATTCCTCAGCGAGTCTCATAAGGTCGGAGTAGATATTTCTGTTCAGAGCATCATTAAATTTCTTACCGGGATAAAGTTTTGAAAATATTTCCTCTTTAGTTTTATCAAAAGCCGGGAAGCTTCCGAGAATAATATCAGAAAGACTTATCAGAACTTTCTCATTATTAAAGTATGGCGACTTCACAAATGAAAGAAATTCTTTCAGCTCTTTCTTTGAAAAACTCTTTAAAAGTTTTATTAGAGAAGTATCTTTCACGCAGCTTTTATTTATTTAATTTACAATATGTTGACCGCTTCTATTTTGAAAGCAAAAGTTTGCCATGAACTTCACAAATTGCCACGAATTTATAAAATTATTTTAAGGATCCGAAAAATAATTCGCGAAAATTAGTGGAAACTCATGGTGAAAAAAAGCTCCAAAATTCAAAAAGGTCAGTTTGAGTAATTTAGAATCCTGTCATTACAAAAAAAATCCTAAAACTGATATTTATTGCAAAAAACCGCATATTTTCTATGCAATTGATTTTTCTCATCCTACATTTAACAAAATCTCTCTTTGTAATTAAGAATGCTTCATAATATTTTTGTAACAGATTTTATAAACTGTGAGAGAATATAGAACTTATCGAAAGCATTTACCAAAACAACCTCTCTCACAGGTTACGGACCGAAATTTGAATAATCTATTTGAAAAGTAGGTCCGGTTTTTAAAACAAACCTTTTATAAATTAAACATCAAGTCAGGAGAAAAAAAATGAAAATCAAATTAATTTTACTCATTTTGTTGTTTATGCGTTCTGTATGTCATTCTCAAACATGGGAGTCATATGCAACAATTCAGGGGTCAGGCACTACATCCATGCAGATGAGTTCAAACGGAGATTTATTTTTTACTACTGCAAGTTATAATTATAATATTCCGGGCGGACAAACTGCGGGAGTTTATAGAATTTTAAATGGATCGTTCCTTACAGCACAGATAAATCCGACCGGAGGGACAGGTTTCAATGCAAGAACAATTGAGACTGAAGGGGATTTAACTTTTGTTTCTTTCTGGGGAAATCCGTCCACAACGACAGAGACATTATACCGTTCCACAAACAAGGGCGATAGCTGGAGTACTTCATTTACTATCGGATTGTCAAATAATATTTTTTCCATAAAGGCGGATCCCGATAACAATAATGTTCTGATCGGAGCAAGAAACGGAGTTTATAAAAGTACAAATAACGGATTGAGTTTTACTTTATCAAATACAGGTATGGCTTCAAACTCCTGGACTTATGATATTGAAAAAGTTGGTTCTAAATATCTTGCAGCAACATCGAATGGATTATATCAAAGTACAAATAATGGGGATTTATGGACAAATACAATCGGTATTCCTATTACCGACACTTCTAAGACATTAGCTGTAATACCATCTGCAACAGGTGATAAAATTATCGCCGGAACAGAAGATGGCAATATTTATATATCGGATGATGATCTTTTTCAATATGAATTGCTGTTTGGATTTGAAAATTCAGATATAATTGCAATGCTTGTCTTACTTGGAATTCAACCGACAGAATTTAATTTATTTGCTTCTGCATTTCCCATGAATTTAGATGTACTCGGAAACGGACTTTACTATTCATATAATGGAGGGACAAACTGGAGTAATTTCGGATCGGGCATTCCGTCTCCTTACAAAATTTCAGCTTTAGGCGGAAAAATTAGTGGCAGCACTATTACAATGTATGCCGGTTCATTTGAAAATACTTCAAATGGCGTGAAAATATATAAAACAAGTTATACAGTAGGAATTAAAAATCTCTCCTCTGCAATACCGGAAAATTTCACATTGCATCAGAATTATCCCAATCCTTTTAATCCTTCTACTAAAATAAAATTCGAAATTCAAAAAGCTTCGGATGTAAAATTAGTTGTGTATAACTCTCTCGGGAAGGAAATATCTACATTAGTAAATGAAAAGCTCAATGCAGGAACTTATGAAACAGATTTTAACGCTGCAGATTACAATTCGGGAGTATACTTTTATAAACTTTTCATCAGCGGT
This sequence comes from Bacteroidota bacterium, assembly GCA_036782915.1. Lineage (GTDB taxonomy): Bacteria > Bacteroidota > Ignavibacteria > Tepidaquicellales > Tepidaquicellaceae > JAEUSI01. The sequence goes on from DAIPYE010000207.1 coordinate 4,920, forward strand.
GAACAGAGTTTTGTTGAAACTAGAAAGATGATCTTAACAAAATAAAATTATGATTTGGTAAACTTAAACTAAACAAATATGAAAAAATTAATTTTAATCTTATTATTTTTAGTTTCATTAAGCGAAACAACATTTTCACAAAGCTGGCAGACTGAAGCCGGCTTGTCCGGAACAGGTATTACAAAGTTAGAAGTTAGTCCCCTAACAGGTACTTTGTTTGCATCCACATCAAGCTTTAGTTATCCTACAGGCGGCACCGGAGCTATTTACAGAAAACCACTTTCCTCTTTTTTTTATAACCAGGTAAATCCCGAACCCGGGATAATGTATGTCATAAGAA
>DAIPYE010000208.1:0-5179 GCA_036782915.1 Bacteroidota bacterium
ATTTTCTCACCGGTCCGGATCATGCAAATGTAAGTCCGACCGGCGGAATTACATTAGAGGCATGGGTATATCCAAGATCTTTTAATGCAAATACAAATACGCTTTCGACAATCGTGCATAAGGGAAATGCTGCGGGAACTGTTACAGATTACAGATTGTCACTTAATCTCAGGAAATTTAGTTTGACCATTAATGAAACTGCGGTATTTCAGCTAAGTACATCGGGTGAATTTTTTCCTCTGAATAAATGGACTCATGTTGCAATTTCATATTCCGGAGCAACCGGTTTTATAAAATTTATTCTTAACGGAGATCTCAGATGGGATGACACAAATTTTGTGGGGAATATTCATGACAATACCGATTCGCTTTACACAGGCGGAACAAGTGTTCTTCAGTGTTTCGACGGATTTATTGATGAACTTAGAATTACGTCATCAGCTCTGGATTACGGAGTCACCGGAAATCAGGTATTTACTTCCGTGAATGAATCTAACGACATTTCAGGAACAAATGTTGTCTATAATTTTGACGGGGGACTGGTGTCAAATACTGATACAGGTCCGAGACTGAACTTCAGAGGTAACTCAAAATTCAGTCAGAATGCAAACACAAATAACAGCCCGGTATCTCCGCTTACGGGAATTAATTCTGTTAATTTTCAGAAAGGATATTATACGAATTATGCTGATTTGAGAATTCCTGCAACCGGTACTAACGGATTCATGGTTTCTGACACGATAGATGTTCCGCTGAATGAAGTTATCAGTGATATAAATGTATTTACAGCAATTAATCATACTGACGAAGATAATCTTATCATATCACTTATTTCTCCGTCCGGAACTGCAGTTACACTTTACAGCACAACATCTCTGATCAATAACAGTGATAATATTGTCACTATTTTCGATGATCAGGCGGATTCAACATTTATCAGTAACAGATATGTAATGTTCACTCCGAAAATAAAACCTTTGAACAATTTAAATACTGCTTTTACGGGGTCGAATACTTCAGGAAAATGGAAATTAAGAATTCAGGATGCAGCCGCTTCCGATACAGGAAGACTTGTAGGGTGGGGAATTCAGTTTAATAATCAAACGAAACGCAAAAGTATCCTTTCATTGTCTGCTTTAATCCAGGGATTTTATGATCCTTCTGCAAACTTAATGGTGCCTGATACAATGAAAGTATTTATCAGAAATACTGTTTCACCGTATGCGAAATTAGACTCTGCAAAAGTTTTGGTTGATAATACAGGAAATGCAGATTTTGTTTTTAATAATTCACCGGACGGAGTGCCGGTGTTTATTGATCTGAGACACAGAAATTCAATTCAAATATGGAGCAAGTATACTCATTCAACTTTTGCAATACTTTTCGAAGAATATTTTACACCTTTTACTTCATTCCTTTCTTACAATTTTACTACATCATCAGGAAGCGCAACAGGAAATAATTTAGTTCTAGTTGATACCGGTCCGAATAAATTTGCTGTGTACGGCGGAGATGTGAATCAGGATGAAACAATAGATGCAAGTGATCTCAGTCTAGTGGAAAATGATGTTGCGAATTCTAATTCAGGATATATAAAAACTGATCTTAACGGTGATGACTTTGCCGACGGCTCGGATGTGAGCATTGTAGAAAATAATGTCGAGCTGGGCGTGAATGCGGTTTTACCTTAAAGTGAGACGCGAGAAGCAAGAGGATTTATGATTTAAGGATTTGAGATCCCAATTCATAATTATTTTGAATCTTTTGAAATTTAAATTTCAACCTGCCTTAGGTTTACCTGATTAGCGGGTGAGACAGGCTTTCAATTTTCAACTTATTATTACAATAATTTTTCAGCAAAAAGAAAGCCTGTAAACCAAAGACCGGTGAGTTTTAAATCATTAGCTTTTTCCTTCAGATAAAGTTTTATCCCGAATCTGTTGTTGCTCATATTGTCAATATCTGAATTCAGCATATCAATTTTATAAGCCAGTTCTTTTCCGGAGACAGATGCTTTTATCTTTATAAGATCACCTGATATTTTCAGAAATTCCATAGTTGAGATCTTGATTGATTCCAGTATTGACTTTTCTCTGGTAAGATATCTTCTGAAAGTATCGATCATTAATTCCGCCTGGTCATAATACTTCTTGTCAATAAATAACTGAAGCAAAAGTATTTTCACCTGAATTTTAATAATGAAATTAGAGAAGTTTGTTTTTGAAAACAAATCAAGCGCATTATCAAAATCACCTTTTTTATAAGCAATGATCCCATGACAGAAATTTAATGTGTTATCTTTTTCATCCGTAAGTTTGTTTTTAAATTTTTCCATGAAGTATTCAGCCCATTCAAACTCATTTACCCTGACAGCTTTTTTTACCTGATTTAAAAAGTCAGGGTAAAGAATTTTACCGTTTTCAGTAAAATCAGAAACAGGAAATTCTTTTGCCAGACTGAACTGTTCTTTCAGAAGGTCAGTCCTGCCATTTACATTATATGCGGTTGCGCAGTATCCGTCAAGATGAAGATAGAGCATATAATTGTCAACATCTGTAAGTTTTCCCCGGTATTTATTCTTTAATTCCATTAATTTATAAAAATATTTCTCATTCTTTGTTTTCTCCATAAGCAGAATATTGTAATAAACTTCGAGAGTAGGGTTTTCTGTTGATCTGTTCTTTTCAAGATACGACATTACATTGTCAAACATTTTCAGATCAAAATTATAATTATTCTGATTGTTTTCGTGAAGCATTATATTGTATTCTTTAATGAGGAAAATTAAAGAATAATTAATGAAAAGATCCAGTCTTTCCTGCATATAATGAAAATTCACATTAGGCTTTTTCGGAGAGTAGTATGACATAATTTCAAATTGCAGATTCATTTTATGCAGAAAATAATTTTCATCTTTTGCTTCAGTCATTTCAAGTCTTTTTTCTGCAAGCCTGTGTGTCTGTTCAAAAGCAGTATCCAGATTTCGCAATCTGAGCTCCTGAAGCATAAAAATCTCCTTTGTATTCTGACTGTTTCTGTAAACATTAAATGCAAGAAATTCTTTTCCGAGTTTGAAAAGATCTGATGTAAGATTTTTTATCCTGAAATATTCGAAATTTTCTTCTTTAAATACCATAGTGAATAATTTTTCTTCAGAAATCTCTAATTTATCAAAATGCGGATAATAATCTTTCAGAATTTCGAATAGATCAACTATATTTTTATTCTTATTAAATACCGGTGAGTTTATAAAATCTCTGAACTGCCTGATTTCATTATTGTTTAACGATTTTAAGAATTTGATCAGTCTTGTATTTTCCATATAAAAAATTAATTCGTTTCTGTGCTATCATTAGCAAGATAGTTGTAAATTTGAAAAAATTAAAGGTTTTTGGAAATTATTAATCTGAACCTGAAAAGATCCGCCCAAATCGTTTTTAAAAGCATATCAATAGTCACACGAAATTTATTGAATTACTTTAATAAACACATTTACACGACTTTATTCAAAACATTTTCAAAGTAAGTAAAACTTGTCAAAACAAATTTTAATATTTTTTAATATTTTTTGATATTTATTAATCTTTTTTAATCTTAGACAGGAATTTGCATTTTAGGAGTAAAGTTTTTAAAACAAATTGAAATTGAGAAAGAAATGATTGTAGTTTCAAAAACTTAATTTGGATATGGAAAAGCCGGAATCTTGTTTTTTTAAAAGCTTTATTTTTGTAAAAATATTAAAAAATTTAGAAATTAATGATTTTTTGAAATTACAAAAAACACTTCGTGCCACATTTTTTAAGATGTGGCACACCTTAAGATGTGCCACACCCCAGGATTAATAAAATTTATTTACAAAAACCATCAAAATTCTTCCATATTTTAAACTAATAAATATCAGACATTATTAAAACAATATCCACATTTGTCCAAAATATGAAGTTAAAATTGATTTAAATTCCATTATAGAGATTAATTTTACCTGTCAATTTTTCAAAATTGTTTTGGACGCTATTGGAATCCGAAATTTATACTTTAACTGCATTTCAAACCCGTTTTCCTAAAAAAAAATATTGCCAGAATCTGAAAATGGCGATTCCGGGCTGTATTTAAATATTTTATCAAATTTTCAATTAATTATTTAAATTTCATTTCCTAAATCCATATTTATTTGTCTTTGACAAAAAAAATTATAAGTTTTAAGTTGTTCTCAAGGCGTTCCGAATGTTCAAAAATTTTATACTATTTATCCCCCTGTTCACAAATCCAAGTCAAACATCGTAACGCCTTACGAACTGATCTGATATTTTCAGTATCATTTTGATCCAAATATGTATCAGGGGGATTTTTAAAATATCTTGTAAAGATGTTTTAAGAATTAAAGGAAGAATGAAATAAATTTTGAAATTGAATTTATTTATAATTAAAAACTATATCCCGAAAGGATTTAAAATGAAAAAAATTAAATTACAGTTTATCTACTGCTTTTTAATTTCCTTAATGTTTACCGGAAATGTATTCCCGGCAAATGAATATTTCAGAAGCATCGTCTCCGGAAACTGGAATGCGACATCGACATGGGAAATGTCAACCAATAACGGTGTCAGCTGGATACCGGCAAATTCAACCCCAACAAATTTAAGCGGCTTAATAACAATTATATCAGGAAATATTGTAACGGTTACAGTTGATGTCACTGCAGATCAGATTTCACTGCAAACCGGCGCAACGCTTTCGATCGATCCCGGTATTACTTTAACATATCCCGGCAATGCAAGTACATTTACACTTACTAATGCTACTGTTTCCGGTGCAGGTACATTTAAAGTAGATGGGTCAATGACGTTGGATTTGAAACCCTCGGGGTTCTTCAGCGCAGGACTGAATATTGCATCAGGCACTGTCATCGCTACTGACCTTTCATCTCCACGTGTAGGAAAACTTTACGGACCGGTAACTGTTGATTCAGGTGCAACACTATCACCGTCCATGACCGGAGGTGTCAATGTATTTCATCTTGAGTTTTATGGAAGTGTTACAAATAACGGAACGTTAATAGCCGGTGGTTTCAATAACACCCAATTTCAAAAATCAATGAAATTCAAAGGTTCGGAGCTTGTTAATAATGGGGTGATATCAACCCTGACTATTAATCTTGATACCAATATGAATCTGTCGG
>DAIPYE010000209.1:0-5162 GCA_036782915.1 Bacteroidota bacterium
GGCAAGGTTGCGCTCTACCAACTGAGCTATTCCCGCAAACGAATGCAAATTAATTTTCCTATCTATTTTATTCAAGTCTATAAATGTAAAAAGTTATGATTTGATTTCATAAATATCTTTATACATTTTATCAAAAAAAAATCTTGACTGTAATCTCTCTTTATTAATGTTTCATATTGAATCGAGAAAAGTCAGCTTACTAAAAGGGGTAACCTGGCGGGTCATCGGGACACTGGATACGATCTTTCTGTCGTGGCTTTTCACAGGTGATATATCGAAGGCGCTTAGTATAGGCGGTATTGAGTTATTTACAAAAATAATCCTGTTCTATCTTCATGAGCGCGCCTGGATCTTTTTTCATATAGGAAAAAAGCAGGTAATTTCCGGTTCAGGTAAAATAACTTATGAAGATCTGCACTGGAGAAGTGTTGTAAAAGGAATTAGCTGGAGATTATTAGGAAGTATCGATACAATTATAATTGCATTTATTATTACAGGTGATAGCACAAAAGCCTTTGAAATTGGATTCACAGAAGTGTTTACAAAAATGATCTTATTTTATCTGCATGAAAGAATCTGGTTAAAACTCTTAAGGATAAAAGCATAGCAGACAAATCAATCTCATTTAATTTAAATAGAACAATATTAATAAAATTTGACACCTCACTTTCTGATACGAAAAACAATATTTAAAATAAAAGCAAAGCTGTTGTTTGATTTTTTCAGTAAGGCAGAGAATCTTAATAAAATAACTCCTCCGATACTGGGTTTTAAAATCATTACACCGCTGCCGGTGAAAATGAATAAAGGTTCAATTATTGATTATAAAATAAAATTGAACGGTTTCCCGTTCAACTGGAAAACAGAGATCACAAAATGGGATCCGCCTTATTTGTTTGAAGATACACAGATCAAAGGTCCGTATAAAATGTGGATTCATGAACACAGATTTGAGGAAAGAGATGGAAATACACTAATGACTGATACCGTTAAGTATTTATCTCCGGGCGGTATATTTGAATTCATTCCGCACAATCTCATTGTAAAGAAAAAAGTCGGGTATATTTTTGACTACCGTGAAAAAATATTCAATGAAATATTTAAATAATAAAATTGAAGCGGTAAAATTAAAAACAAACCGGAGAAATTCTCAGATCACTTTAATCCAAGGATAATTGCAGAGCTTCGTAACTCGTAACTCGTAACTCATAATTCGTAACCCTTAACTCGTAACTGTTTTTACTTCTTAGTCTTGCTCAGCAGCCATTCTTTTTCTGCTACAGGATAAGTGTCCTTTAATTTCTTTCCGATAAAACCGAGAGCAGATTTATCTTTTTTCTCTGTCGCCCTTAAGATCTTCAGAATATAATCTATAAAATTAAGGTGACCTGTTTTTCTTGAATCTGAAATTTTTTTGTTCCCTGAAAAGAAATGCTTGTATGCATCAGCAGATAACAGAACGTTTTCGTAATGACCCAGATCAAAATATATTTTCATCTCAAGATTTTTTACGTTTATCTTTTCCATCATATCCTGAACTTTCAGCTTCGACAGATATACAAGGGCTTTGACATTTTCTCCTTTAGCGTGATGCAGCATTGCAAGATAATAGTTATGCATGTCCTCTTCGTTTTCCTGCAGTCTGTGAAAATTATTTGAGATGAAATTTTCTGTCCATAAATACTTCCCTGTACGTATGCCTGTCTTCACTATGTTGGTAAAAGTCGATTCCACTATTGTACCTGTCACCGTCGGTGAAAGTACATCATGCCTGATCTTCTCTTCATAAATTTCAAAAAGTTTTTTAATATAACCTGTATTGCCGCTGTTATATTTGCTGAGGCAGTAATTCTCCAGTGAAACCAGTATATTGTAATGAGAGAATCTCTCAATGGAATTACCTTTCTGCTTTACAAGCTTTAGAGTCTTTTCGAAGATGTCTTCTTTTTCCGGATAGATAACAAGTATTGTAGTATTAAAAATAAGGTTAACTTCAGGATCTATTATCCTGTGGTTCATATCGGCAAATGTCATAAGCTCGTCAAAAAGAATCATCTCATATTCAGTCTTTATAAAGGTTTTCAGGATCTCGTAATTCTGATAATAAGCCATCATTTCTTTTAAAAAGTAATTAACAAGTATCATTATTTTCTCCTGCTGCTCTTTGTAATCCTTATATTCCATTTTACGGTTCAATACTACATGCTTTATACAGTCTAACAGATACTTGTCAAGAAACCTGCTTTCCACAGTTCTTGGATTATTGTCGATATACCGTTCGGTACTGACGATCTCTTTAAGAAGCAGATCACTGATCTTTCTGTCATAGAGTTCCTGTGATAAAAATTTACCTGCCTCAACTCTATCACTGCTGATCCTTAAATGAACAAGAAATTTTTTCGAAAGATTGAACAGATCAGAAATGAGATTACGCATCACTTCATCATTGTATTTTTTACCGGGATATAAATTCTCCCAGATATAATGTTTGGAAATATCAGATCCCTCCGCAGAAGGTATGTTCTCTTTAATTGCAGAAAACAATTCCCGGATTTTTTTACTTCTGCTGTTAAACATATAACAGGAAATAAAACTATCGAATAGTTTTACTTCCCGGGGTGTAAAAGTATTGAGTATCTTAAAAAGTTGTGTGTTTTGCATCTTAATTTTTCTGTTTGAATCCGGTTCTTTTAAATTAATTTAAATTAAGCAAATACAGCTAAAAATTGTGTGCTACAATTTGATTAACAGAAAATTCAATTTCAACTCATTATAAGCAGTTCTGAAAAATAATATGTTAAAATATTGTGCTACAAACTTAACTAATATTCTTTTGAAAAGGATTATGGTTTTATGATCTTTGTATAGAATTTAAAAATAAACTTTAAAAATCAAACAATAAAAAAAATGAAAAACAAAAAATTACAAAACATCAGTTCAGTCGTAAAAGCAGCTATCTTCACAATTGCTTTATTAGTTCAGATTTCTTTCGGCATTAACATATCTGAAGCTCAGATAGTGATCAATGAATCTTTTAAATTCAGGGAAGGTGACAGATACACTTCCGTATCGGTTGATACAAATAATGTAAATCAGGGCAGCGCCGGAGCAAATACTGTCTGGAATTTTTCAGGTGTTACTTTCTTAAACGATCCTTTCGAAAATATATTTATCAGCCCGGGACAAGCGCAGGGAAGTGAATATTTTCCGGGAGCCACACTCGTACAGAAAATTGACAGTACTTATATTTATTCCAAAGAAGAAGGAAATGCTTTTTATTCAATGGGAATGTATTCCGGGAAAGACGGAGTAAGAATATTTAGCGACATGCAGAAAATTTTCCAGTATCCTTTTGCCTTCAATAATTCTTTTACTGATTCATATTCGGCTTTAATGGAAGGTAAAGGATATACTGTTGCCTCTCACGGACAATATACGCTGACTGCAGATGGATGGGGTACATTGATCCTTCCTGCAGCCACGTATTCAAATTCCTTAAGAGTAAAAAGCGTTACAAGCAATACAGATACCATCAATTACGAAGGTTCGGTTTTAGTTTCGTCTTCTTTAAGCACTAATTACAGCTGGTATGTAAGCGGATCGAAAGCGCCTGTATTCAGTATAAGTTATGTTCAGACACTATTCGGATCCTATAAATATGTAAGCTATTCTTATCCTGTTGTTTCAGGAATCAGCAGCATCATAAATGCATCCGCAGATAAATTCACGCTGGAGCAGAATTATCCGAACCCGTTCAATCCTTCGACTAAGATCAGCTTTTCAATTCCAAAAGCAGGAGTTGTTTCGCTGAAAATATATGATATAGCCGGGAAAGAAGTCGCTGTTGTAGCAAATGAATTTATGAATGCAGGAAAATTTACTGCTGAATTCAACACATCTACACTGACTTCAGGCACATACTTCTACAGACTTGAAACAAACGGACTTTCTGAAACAAGGAAAATGATCTTAGTGAAATAATTTTGATTTGGGATTTGGAATTTCGAATTTGGAATGTTTCAATTTGGAAATTGGAATTTTTGGTTTTGAAAGTTTAGAAATATACAGTTCTTTATTTACCGCAGAAATAAGAAGACTAAATCCAAAATCAAAGATCCAAAATCTAAAGTCCAAAAAAGATTGAATGTAAAATATAATGAAATGATTAATCTGATCCCGACAAATACGAAAGATCTTGATTATTTATGGGAGCTGGTATCCGAAAGAAACAAATGGTTCATCAAACTCCGATATGCAGCAGTGATGATGCTTTTATGCTTATATCTGTTCGTTACTTTTTTCAGCAAAGAGGATTTAAGCACTAATCAGAATAACGGCATTCTTGCAATATTCTTCGCTACACTTCTTTACAATCTGATTTTCAATTACATTTCAAGTTCCGGCAAAATTCAGAATGACAAGGAAAAGTTCAATCCTCTTAAGTTTGCATTGCTTCAGATCATGCTTGACCTTGTTTCATTAATGATACTTGTATATCTGACAGACCTGCTCAACAGTCCCTTCTATTTGTTTTTTATATTTCACGCGATCATAGGAAGCATGATCCTGCCGGGAAGGATCATGTATGCAATAGTTGTATTGGTTCTGGTGATCTTTTCATTCCTGAATATTTCAGTTCACTTAGGGCTGATACAGGAATTCATGATCTCGAATGCAGGCAGTATCGGTTTATTAAAAATGAATTACATACTGCTCAACCTTATCACATTCTGGCTCATGATGCTTGCAAGCGTAATGTTCTCTAATAATCTCTCAGGAGCACTATACAAAAGAGATCAGCAGCTGATGGAAGCTATCTCTGAGATTGAACTTTCCGAAAAGGAAAAGCAGAAATATGTGCTTGCAGTTGTACACGAAGTAAAGTCTCCGATTGCAGCAATAGTATCTTATCTGAATCTTCTTATTGGCGGGATTACAGGGGAGATCAACGACAAAGCCAAAGACATACTTTTAAAAAATGAAAAAAAGGTCCGAAGAAGCCATTAGTCTTACCAATGACATAATTGAAGTTTCGAAGATCAAACTTCTTGAAAATATTAAGAAAGAGGAAATCGACCCGGAGGTGATGGTCACGGAGATCATTGAAAAGATGAAGGATAAATTTTCCGGTGTGAATATTACATTTGAATATGAGGATAAAA
>DAIPYE010000210.1:0-5030 GCA_036782915.1 Bacteroidota bacterium
CGTTGATAGCCGGTCTGATACCCGCGTTGAACAAATTCGGTTCAAGATAGATCTGTCCGTCTGTAATAGAAATTACGTTCGTCGGAATGTAAGCCGAAACGTCACCCGCCTGTGTTTCAATGATCGGCAATGCTGTCAGACTTCCTCCGCCGAGATCTTCAGAAAGTTTTGAAGCTCTTTCCAGTAATCTTGAGTGAAGATAAAAAACGTCACCGGGATATGCTTCTCTGCCCGGAGGTCTTCTTAATAACAATGAAACTTCTCTGTATGAAGCTGCCTGTTTGGAAAGATCATCATAAACTACCAATGCATGTCTTCCTGAATCTCTGAAATATTCTCCCAGAGTCGCTCCGGCAAATGCAGCGATATACTGCATCGGAGCAGGATCAGAAGCTGTTGCTACAATAACTGTTGTAAACTCCATCGCGCCTGAGTCCTGTAAACTTTTTACAACCTGAGCTACAGTCGAACCTTTTTGTCCGATCGCAACATATATGCAAAATACATTTTTTCCTTTTTGATTGATTATAGCATCGATAGCAACAGCAGTTTTACCTGTTTGTCTGTCGCCGATTATAAGTTCTCTCTGTCCTCTACCGATCGGGATCATAGCATCAACAGCTTTAACACCAGTCTGCAGCGGCTCTTTCACCGGCTGTCTCTGTATAACACCAAGCGCTTTTCTTTCCAATGGCAGAAATTTATCTGTGTGAATTTCACCTTTCCCGTCAACAGGCTGACCGAGCGGATTTATAACCCTTCCCAGCATAGCTTCACCAACAGGCATTGAAGCGATCCTTCCCGTTCTTTTTACAAGATCACCTTCTTTAACTAATGAAGATTCACCGAAAAGAATACATCCTACATTGTCCTCTTCAAGGTTAAGAGCAATACCAAAAACTCCGTTAGGGAATTCTATAAGCTCACCGGCTTCACATTTCGATAATCCGTAAACCCGCGCTACACCGTCTCCGACATATAATACTGTACCTACATCATATACATCTACTTCTGTTTCAAATCCCGATAATTGCTTTCTGAGTATCGCGGATATTTCGTCTGATTTTACTTCAGCCATTTTTTATTTCTCCTAAATATTTTGTATAAATGAAATTTATAAAATTGAAAATAATTTAAATCTTTATCTCTTTACATTAATTCAAAACAAAATCACCTTTAATGAATTTATTTTTCAGCATTTCAAGTTGCCGCTTTATGCTGGCATCAAGTATCGTATCGTCTATCTTTGCAACAAATCCTCCGATAATGGATTTGTCTATTTCAAAATTCAATATACTGTTGCGTTTTGTATAAGAATCTATTTTTGCTTTCATATTTGCTTTTTCAGCATCACTGAGTTCAATTGAAGTCTTAATAAATACATCGACAATTCCTTCTCTGTCTTTATTAAGCCTGATAAAATCCTTAAACACTTCGAGTGTCAGATCTCCTCTTCTTTTTTCAAATAACAAATTCATAAAATCCAGACAAAGATCTGATACCTTGCCTCCGAAAATATTTTTTACAACATCGAGTTTCTTTTGCTTGGGAATTACCGGACTTGAAAAAAACATTTCCAGGTCTCTGTTAGATGTGATCAGATCAATTGCAAAGTTTATATCCTTTGTAACTTCTTTAAGCTGACCTTTTTCTTTTGCTGTATCATATAGAGCCAGAGAGTATCTTCTTGATGCTTTAGATTGCATTTTTTAAGTTGGTGTAAATTAAATTAAAAGCTTTTTCTGTTAAACGTGATTTCTAATTACTTGGTATCTGTGAAATAAAATCATCTACTATTTTCTTCTGCTTACTTTCATCAAGATTTTCTCTCAGTATCTTCTCTGCTGATTTTATTGCAAGATCTGAAACTTCATTTCTCAGATCCGACATTGCAGTTTCTTTTTCCTGCTTGATCTCTGATTTTGCCTGATCCAGAAGTTTTCTGGAATCTTCCTGTGCTTTTTGCATAAGTTCTTCACGCATCTTCATAGCCATATCTTTCGAATCATTAATTATTTTCATTGACTGAATATTTGCATCAGCAAGATTCTTTTTGTTCTGTTCTATCAGTTCAGCAGCATCTTTCTGAAGCTTTTCCGCCTGATCTATTGTATCTTTGATAGATTGCTCTCTTGAATGAAGAGATGCAAGCAGAGGTTTCCATGCGACTTTTTTCAATATGAAAAGAAGCACAACAAATATCAGCATCTGCCAGATAATTAAACCCGGATTTACGGATAAAAGCATCGGTTTTTCATCAGCTCCTCCGCTGAAAAGTAGTATCAGCGAATGATTATATAACAATGTAAGATAATAGAACATGATCTTAATTTATTTAAAGTTATGTTAAATATTTTCCCGGAAAGAAAATTTTCAATATCTCCCGGAATTAAATTATTTGTGAAAATAATCTAATTTATTAATACAGTAAATCTTAGCTTTTTGTAGCTAACAAAATACAGATAACAAGTCCGAATAATGCAACACCTTCAATAAGAGCTGCAGCAATGATCATTGTTGTTCTGATCTCACCGGCTGCTTCCGGCTGTCTTCCGATTGATTCCAAAGCTGATCCGGCAAGTCTTCCGATTCCGATACCTGCTCCGATAACTGCTAACCCGGCGCCTAATCCGCCACCTAAATATGCTAAATCCATTTTTGTATTTCTCCTTCTTTTGTTTTTTTGTTAATGTTTTTTAAAAATTGTTTGAATTTTATTTTTGTGTGTTATTTTTCTGAAAATTAATGCTGATGAACAGCCATGTCAATATACAATACTGACAGCATTGTAAAAATATATGCCTGAAGTAAAGCAATAAAAATCTCCAGCATGTAAATGAATAAACCCAACGGAATTGCGATCAATGTTCCGGTATAACTCATTACAAAAATTAATCCTATGAGTGAAAATATAATTATCGATCCTGCTGTGATGTTTGCAAACAACCTCATAAGCAGTGAAAATGGTTTTGTGAATAAACCGATGAACTCAATGAGTATCATAATCGGCAGCAAAAATGCCGGAACGCCCGGAGGTACAATTCCCTTAAAATAATTGACAACTCCGTGTGCCTGAATTCCTTTTGCCTGCGTAACAAAAAATGTTATAAGCGCTAAACCTGCAGTGACGTTTATATTCTTTGTCGGCTGAGCCATGAACGGAAACAGTCCGACAAGATTTGCGATCATTATAAAAAAGAATAATGTGAGAAAAAATGGCATCAATGGTAATCCGCTTTTTCCCATATTAGGCAAAACAATTTCATCTCTTACAAATACTATTAATGATTCAACCATATTTCCCAGACCTTTTGGGACCCTGTTCTTCTTATTCGATGCAGCGCTGTACATCAGCAAAAGTGTTGTCAATACACAGGTCAGGAAAACCATAAACAGACTTTTCGTTATAGAAAAATCAAATGTCATTCCCAGAAAATGAACCGGTTCGAAATGCGGAAGCGGAAGTTTGCCAAGAAAGTAAAAATCTATGTAATGATGATCTACAACCCTGTCAATGATATCAAACTTTCCTTCATCGTCAGCAATGTGGATATTCTCAGTAGATTTAGTTTCAGAATGCTCCTGAGCATATAATTTACCGCTTACTGAAAATGCTATTAGTAATGTGAATATAAATATGAATTTTTTTATAACAGAATTGAATATTTCTGATGAGCTTTTTAGATCCAATTTTTTTTGTAATTTATAAAAATAATAAATATGTCCTGAAATTAATTTCTTTATTTTTCTTTATCTTTATTTGCTGAAGCTAACAGATCCCTGTTCTTATTGAGAAAACTAATCTCAAATATCATAAATAAAAAATAGAAAAAGAACAATGAAATCGCAAGACTTAGTTTTTCCATTTTGAAAAAGTATATAAGCACAAACAATAATACTGCAATTGAAAACATCCTCACTATCATGCTGAGCAGAACAATATTGAAAAACCCTTTCCCGGCAGACTGAAATGCTCTGTAAATTACTATGCTTCCCGCTAATACATTTAAAAAACTTATTACCCAGCCTGAAATTATTGAAACGGTGTATTGTTTAAGTTCAGCAAGATAAACGAATACCATGCATATAAAAAGAAGTGAGATGCTGAGTATTGCGATCTTAATTAAAAATTTTTTAAAATCTTGGGATTTCAGTACTTGTTATATTTAGGATTTTCTTTTTTATCCGCTTCGGATAGCTTCTTAATATTAAGGTAAAAACTATAGAATCCTGCCGCAAAACCAATGAACGTTAATATCAAAGTGAATAAAAAACCTGTTTCAAATTTACCGTCCAGCCACATCCCGAACCATAAAAAAAGCAGTATCACTACTACTAATGTTATTCCCAACCCGGAATACTGAGTAACCTTTGGATCAACCTTAAACAATGGCTTTTTTAGTACTTCTTTCAAAGAACTTTTATCCTTTTCAGAATTTTTATTTATTGAAGCCATTTTCTATTCCATTTTACAAAATTAACGAAATTACGTTTTAAAATCAATTCGACTTTTGATACATTTGAAAGAAATTTCACTTTTTTTCAAATTAATTGTTAATTTTTAACTGCTAACTGCTAACTGCTAACTGCTAATTGCTAACTGCTAACTGCTAACTGTTAACTGCTAACTGTTAACTGCTAACTGTTAACTGCTAACTGTTAACTGCTAACTATTAAAGAGGTATATTCCCATGCTTCTTCTTCGGATTTGTATCCACTTTAGACTCAAGAATATCAAAATAATAGATCAGTTTCTTTCTTGTATCTTTTGGTTCAATTACATCATCTATAAATCCCCTTTCAGCAGCAAGATAAGGATTAGCAAATTTTTCTGTAAACTCAGCAACTTTTTCGGCAAGTGCTTTTACTTTGTCATCTGAAGCATCAATTTCTCTTTTAAATATGACTTCCGCTGCTCCCTGCGCTCCCATTACTGCGATCTCAGCATTCGGCCAGGCAAGATTCGCATCTCCTCTTATATGTTTTGAATTCATAACGTCATAAGCACCTCCGTATGCTTTTCGAAGGAT
>DAIPYE010000211.1:0-220 GCA_036782915.1 Bacteroidota bacterium
GAATGCTCACAAAGGCATTACTTCCGGATACAAAAGCCTCATTTATACTGTAATAAAATGTTCCGGCTGCGGCATCATATGAGAAAATAAAATGAGACCATTTACCTGCCTGAGGTAGTACGCCGTTGCCTATCTGAACTCCGTTAATTTTTACTTTCAAAACGTTACTCTGAAGTAACGCTTCATAACTGTTTCCTTTTTTCAGAATCGTCATCGGCGG
>DAIPYE010000211.1:230-4997 GCA_036782915.1 Bacteroidota bacterium
CAGAATTTCGGGATAGATCCAGAACTCTATTGTCAATGAAGATGAAGGAGTAAGTGCAGACGTGTCTTTTCCCGAAAGATAGTCATTGTTACCGCTGAACTTAATACTTTCATTTTGAGAAATTGTATGCAAAGGTCTGAATGACTGATCAAACTGTGTGATATTCCTTCCTTTTCCGTTATTGGAATTTCCTGACTGGTCTGTGAATGAATACGGATTGGAATTCAATGGATTCTGAAAAGTCATTGACAGAATAAGTCCGTTATAAATTCCGCCCGAAGCGCAAAGTGAAGTTCGCATGTTATTATTTACTTCAGCCGCACTTAACTCCCTGTTCCATAATCTCACTTCATCCATCTTTCCGGGAAACGGGGTTGTACTTCCCGAAAATCCTAAATACAATGAATCTGGGTTTGTAGTCGGTGCTGCACCGGCAATAATAGAGGATGTATCCAATACTCCGTTAATATATAAACTAAATAAATTCGAAGCAGAGCTGTAAGTTGCTGAAATATGTGTCCATGTATTTACAGGGATCAGTGAAGTGGTTTTACTGGAAAGTCTCGGAGCACCGTTTGTAATAAAAACTAATCTTGATGAGGTAATCCGGATTCCGTATTTAAGTGATGTACCGCCTTTTGAAATAACACCTTTTGAAATTCCTGTTACGGAGGTCGGATTGATCCATGCTTCGATAGAAAAACTTCCTGTTAAGTCAATTGCTGAAGAGTTTGGAACAGTAATGTAACTTGTATTATTTCCTGCGAATGAAGCTGCCTGATTCCAGTACATTTGAGAATTTGCAAATTCAGGGAATAAAAAAAATGCTGCCATTATTACAAAGGATTTAAATAAATTTTTCATTTTAACTTTGTTAAATTTAAATTTAAAAGGATGGAACAAGCTTCATAGGCAAAAGCATTGTTCCAAACCTCCCATCATCCCTGACAGAAAATAATGTAATGAACAGCAATTAAAAATTTGTTTCAGGGGTGATGAAAATAATTAATTAACTTAAATAAAATTATATATGACAGATTAACTTCCAAAATCCAATAAATCCGATTTTCAGTCACCAACATTAATTATCAAAATTAAAATGTTGATTTTAAGCAAATTATTGAGGATTTTAATCAAAAATATTAATTAATCCTTAGTCACCTTGAAGTATTCTGATGACATATTTCAGCTTATAAAATCTCTTTCAAAACAGGAAAAGATCTATTTCAGGAAATTCGCCGCTACATATACAGAAGAGGAAAGCAGTAATTATCTTAAATATTTTGATGAGATCGTAAATCAAATTTCAAAAAATGTTGATTACGATGAATCTAAAATCCGCAGTATTAAATTCACAGGAAAATTTCTGAAAAATCTGTCATATCATAAAAACTATCTTTACAATATGATTTTGGATTCTGTAACATTTTATAACAGGGAAAAGAAAAGTTATATTTCATTAAGTAATCAGATTTCACAAATAAATTATTTGATGGAAAAGTCTCTTTACGAGCAAGCCGGTAAACTACTTACAAAAGCAAAAAGATCAGCTTACAAATCCGACAGTTTTCCTGATCTGTTAAAAATTCTGAATCTTGAAAAAAAAATTTTAAAAGCAGTTCTGAATCTCGGGGATTTTATTATAAAAAATAAATTAATTACTGAAGAACAGGAAAATGTAACCGGCTTTATTCAAAATAATATTGATTTCAGTAAATTATACGGTAGGATCGACTCACTTACCCAGCGTAACGGAACGGGCTATGCAAGAGGTGAAGATATTGCTTTGGATTTTGAAAATATAAATAATTCACCTCTGATGCAGGATGAATCAAATGCAAAATCATTTCTTTCAAAATTTATGTTTATGAACATAAAATTAAATTATCATCTTTCAAAGAATGAAATTAAAGAGGCAAATAAATATGCTGAAGAAGTTGTGCAACTATTGGAAGAAAATCCGGGTAAAGGAGAAAATTATCTGCACAGATATATCATCTCGCTTAACAATCTACTGAATACACAATGCAGGATTTCAAATTTCGAAGAATCAGAAAAGACTGTTCTCAAAATGAAAGAGCTTGAGATAAAATATTCTCCCGTAATAAGTTTGAATGAAAAGATCTTTATTTATTATTCAGTTTCCGTTTTGATGATTTCCAAATATCTGCAGACAGCTGATTTTGAAAAGATGAAATTATTTCTTGAAGATGTGATTTTAGATATAGATAAGTATGAATTCCGGATCATTCTTCAGCAAAGGATAATATTGTATTACTACATCGGCCTTTCATATTTTGTTTTGTCGGACTTTGAAAGTTGCATTAAGTGGCTCGGAAAAATTCTGAATTCGGAAAAATCCTTGATGTCAGAGGATTATCAGTGTCTGTCCAGAATTGTGTTTCTCCTGTCTTATTATGAATTAAAATATTTTGATTCGCTTGAATATGTTTTAAAATCAACCTATCATTTCCTAATCAAAAGAAAAAGAGTTTTTAAATATGAAAATATTATTTTAAAATATCTGAGGAGATCATTCAGAGTAAAAACGGAATCTGAATTATACGAGATGTTTCGTGAGATGAAATATGAACTCAAAAAAATCTCAGAAGATCCTTTTGAAAGAAATGCTGACACATTTAATATTTTATACTGGTTAGATAGCAAACTCAAAAAAATAACATTAACGGAAGTTTTACTGATCGCAAAAAAAGAAAATTAGCCGGAAGCTTTCTCAACCGGCATTTATTCAGAAAATAATTTTGAATTAAGAATTTACGATTTACGATTTACGATTTTATTTTTTCAATTATTAATTGTATTCCGTCCTTGTTAACAATTAACAATTAACAATTAACAATTAACTTCTAACTTCTAACTGCCTAACTGCTAACTGTTATGGCGTTATTGCAGTCACACCAAGCGCTACATTATTTTCCACAATACTAAGATCACCGGCATCGACAAAATCGTCTCCATTCAGATCTGCCGGTACATAACCGGACACAGAATTTGAAACATCATTTTCTACTGCGCTCAGATCAGATGCATCAACAGTTCCGTCCTGATTAATGTCACCGCTGTAAAAAGCAAATACATTATATGGAGAAGCATCAACCTGTATTTCATTATTGCCGTAAGCATATATTGCATCAACTGAAAAAGCTATAGAAGCATCGCTGTTTACAAAAGACACTGGAGTTGCGCTCCATGTTGTAAGAGCATTGCGGTGTTTGACTTCAACATAATAAGGAATATCATTCCTGACATTTCTGAATAAAAATTGCTGCCCTGTCCCGGGACCAAGGAGAATATTTTTAGATGAATCAACTCTTTCAAATGGAGATGTTGAATTTCTCAGATAGACTTTGACTGTATCCGGAATTTCAATATCGGTGACAGGATTATACATTCCCTGTAACGCACCGAAAAGGAAAAGATTTTTCATGTTATCAGTTGGAGAAGATAAATAAATAAATACATTTCCGGAATCGTTTGGAAAGAGTGCTGCTCCAACTATAACATCACTATAGCCGTCTCCATTCATATCTCCTGCGGAAGAGACTGAACTTCCTAAATGATCCATGATTTTCTTTCCTGACATTACTACATCAGGAACATTATTCATTGATGCTCCTCCGTAAAATATGTAAGCTTTACCTTTTGAAGAGTCTATGAGCCACGCTCCTGTAATTATATCAGAATATCCGTCACCATTTACATCACCTGACGAGACAGAGCATCCAAAAGCACTTCGTGTCGAATCACCCGTCATGGTTACATCTGCAGAATTATCCATTGAGGGTCCGCCGTAATATAAATATGCCTTCCCTCTGGAATTATCAGCGGTCCATGCGCCTACAACTATATCTGAATATCCGTCTGCGTTAACATCTCCTGCCGGTGATGTACTCATTCCAAAATAACTATACTCTGCCTCACCTGTCAAAATTACATCCGATACAGTATTCATTGAAGCACCTCCCAGATAAATATATGCTTTTCCTGTTTGGTTAGAATAAAAAGGTGCTCCCGCAATCACGTCATCGTAACCGTCATTATTTACATCACCGGCTGATGAAACTTCATATCCGAATACCTCCCCCGCCACTCCTGTCAATATTACATCTGCTGAATTATTCATTGATCCGCTCCCGAAATAAATATATGCTCTTCCGATATCTGACACTGAATATCCCGCGCATCCTATGATTACATCATCATATCCGTCATTGTTTAAATCCCCTGCAGATGAAACGGAAAATCCGAAGGAATTTATCGTTCCTTCCGACATTATCACATCTGCCGTATTGTTCATTAATGATCCACCGTAATAAATATAAGCTTTTCCATTATATGAGTCGGGCAAAGTACCGACAACAACATCTGAATATCCGTCGCCATTTACATCGCCGGCTCCCGATACTGAATAGCCGAACTGGTCGAAGATTACCACTCCGGTAAGTGTAACATCCGGTATATTATCTAAAGTAAAGCCTCCGTAAAATATATAAGCGCTTCCCGGTGTAGAAGTGTTATCAGCAGGTGCTCCAACGATTACATCACCAAACCCATCTCCATTTACGTCGCCGGCATCAGAGACTGAATATCCTAATCCATTTCGACCAATATCTTTAATGGTCACATCTGCAACATCTTCTCCGGTTGTAGTATTTGTATAAACATAAGCTTTTCCAGTATTTGAATTGTTTCCATAAGCTCCACTTATCATATCAGCATATCCGTCGCCATTAACATCGCCGCCGC
>DAIPYE010000212.1:0-4963 GCA_036782915.1 Bacteroidota bacterium
ACAGCAGCGAAATTATTTAAAATGAATTTTACTGTCGGGATAAATCAGTTGTCTTCGGAAGTTCCGGAAGATTTTTCACTTTCACAGAATTATCCCAATCCTTTTAATCCAACAACTAAAATAAAATTTGAAATTCAAAAAGCTTCGGATGTAAAATTAGTTGTGTATAACTCTCTCGGTAAGGAAATTTCTACATTAGTAAATAAGAAGCTCAATGCAGGAACATATGAAACAGATTTTAGCGGAGCAGCTTACAATTCAGGTATTTATTTTTACAGGCTTTTCATCAGCGGTGAAAAGAATTTTATTGAAACAAAAAAAATGATCTTAACAAAATAAGTTTGTAAAAAAGATAAGTCTGATTTTTTTAATTTTTTCAATTTTCCCAATACTGCTAAAATGCTCATGTTAATTTCCTGTTTACAAGACAAAACTTTTCAAAGAGGTATTGATATATTTTTATAAACAAATTTCAGGCATTAATATAATTATGCTCAATTTCCCAAATTGCCAGTTTGTTCTGCCTAAATCAAATATGAAATTTAAATTTTGTGATGAAGATATTACCAACTTTGAAACCTGCCAGTAATCCACTTTGTATTCTTCAAAATTTCTTTGAATCTTTCTGTAATTTGAATCTGACTTAGCTTTTGGATTAATAATTAAAGAAAGATCACACAATGTTATCGTTCGGGCACGATTGATACTTACTACAAATCATACCATAAATATTATTCTTTGATTATCGCATTTAAAATGAAGTTGTAAAATCTTTCGGATTTTATTAATATCATTCATAATCTTACTCTTCCAATTTTATTTTTAAAAGTTGCTTATATAATGATCCCGGGTCATAATTTCATTTAATTTCAAAAGTTTTGTTGCGTAGAAAGATCAAAAACAAAAAATGTTTGACACGAATTTTTCGATTGATCACAATTTGGAAAATTTATTTTTGAATTAATCAAGATCTTCAACTTTCAACTTTATAACATTTAACTTTCAATTAATTTAGATTATTTATGCGTAATTTTTCCATATTTCTCATCTCAATATTAATTATTTCAAATATTTCATACTCACAATGGTACTGGCAGAATCCATTGCCGCAGGGAAATATTTTGTTCGGGTCATACTTTTTAAATTCAAATACCGGTTATACCTGCGGTGACGGCGGAACAATGATGAAAACAACGAACGGCGGATTGAACTGGAGTATTCTGAGTACCGGGACAAAAACCAGTATAAGGTCAGTTTTTTTTGTAAATGAAAATACGGGTTTTGCTTGCGGGCTGAGTAAATTAGTAATTAAAACAACAAATGGTGGAAGCAACTGGCAGTTCCTTTCGGCAAATGCTACAGCGAATTTATTTTCTATAAAATTTTTAAATGAATCTACGGGATTTATATCAGGTGATAACGGCGAAATTTTTAAAACAACAAACGGCGGAAACAGCTGGGTGCTGAAGCAAAGCAATTCAGTAAGAACACTTACAGCAATTACTGTAATTGATTCTGTTGTCTGTGCAGCCGGACTTAACGGAGCTTATTCGCGTTCAGTAAATTACGGAGAGACTTTCCAGGCAATTAACACAGGAAATACAAATTATTTTTTTGATATAATGTTCATAAATTCTAATACAGGATTTATTGCAGGCGCATACGGAACAATTCTCCGGACTACAAATAAGGGATTGAACTGGACTTCAACAACTACCGGAACCGGGAGATGGTTTTATTCAATTTCATTTGGAGATGAGAATACTGGATTTGTTACAAGCGACTACGGAAATAACTTTAAAACTACAAACGGGGGATTGACCTGGACAGGATTTGCTACTGCAACATCTGAATTCCAGTATTCAATAAAAGCATTTGATGTAAACACAATTATAAGTTTTGGAAATAAGGGAACAATTGAAAGATCTGTAAATTCAGGTGTTAACTGGGCTGAACATTCATCCGGTTTCAGAAATACAATGTATTCAACGGATTTTACCGATATTGATCACGGCTGGACTTGCGGAGCGCAGGGAAGTGTTGCGTTAACATCAGACGGTGGAAACAACTGGAGCAGAATTCAGGCAGGAGGTGCAAATGACTTTCTCTATCAGATTGATTTTGCGAATAATAATACAGGTTACATTTCCGGTGAAGACGGTGTCATGCTGAAATCATCTGACGGAGGAATGAACTGGAGTCAATTAAATACAGGTCTGACAGCCGGATTGTATTCGCTGCAATTCTTAAATGAATATACAGGATGGGTATGCGGAGATTCCGGGATATTGATAAAAACAACTAATGGCGGGGGTAATTTTTCATCATATAATCAAAACAGTTCACAAAACATAAGTGATATTTTATTTATTAATGAAAATACAGGTTGGTATTCATCAGGTGAAGGTAAAATTTACAAAACTACAAACAGAGGAGACAACTGGATCGTACCGCATACGAATACATTTTCAAGCGGAATAGGTGCAGTTCAGTTTATAACTGAAAATAAAGGACTTGCATTCAGTTATGACAATAAAATATTAGTAACTTCTGACGGCGGAATAAACTGGATTGTAATAAATATTCCAGCAGGGAATTATCTGAACAACATATTTGCATCAGATGAAAAAAATTTCAAAGCAATTGGCGATTACGGTTTCATTTACTCCTCAACTGACGGCGGCATTAACTGGAATCAGGAAGAAAATAATAATATAAGTGACAGATTATTCGGGATATATTTTCACGATAAATATAAAGGAATCATCTCCGGTGGAAACGGATGTATTGTAAAATATTTCAATCCTGTAAATGAAATATTTTCTTCAAACATTAATAAAATTTCAGAAAAGAGTTTCAATTTATCTCAAAATTACCCGAATCCTTTTAACCCTTCGACAATAATAAACTATCAGTTAAAAAACAGCAATTTTGTTTCACTTAAAGTATATGATGCATTAGGAAAAGTGCAGGCAACTTTGGTTAATGAAAAACAAAACACTGGAAACTATTCGGTTGAATTCAGTGGAGTGGGATTGCCGAGCGGAATATATTTTTATAAATTTGAAATCAACTCATTGATTGAGAGCAGGAATTTCTCTGAAACAAAGAGCATGGTACTTTTAAAATAATTTTAGTAAAGTATAATCAGAAATTTACAACTGTGAAAGATTTTAGATAAATTGCGTCCAAAACAATTTTGAACGTGATTAAAATTAAACATATAAACATTTTACTAATTATATATTTGATAGCTAAAATGAATCCATTCTATTGTATTTTAAATAATATAAACCTCATATTTTTGGACAAATGTTGGATATCGTTGTAATTATTGCTTATGTAGAAAGTGTAAAATTTGGGTGAATTCTAAACATTCTTTTCAAATAAATTAAATAAACCTGTTTGTGCCACATCTTAAGGTATGCCACATTTTAAAATGTGGCACGAGTAGTTTTTTTGATTTCAAAAAATCAATAATTTCTAAATTTTTTAAAATCTTTATACAAATATATCCATTACATAAAGAAAATTCCGGTTTTTCCATATTTTAATTAAGTTTTTAAAAAATACATTCATATCTTTTACAATCCCAAATTGTTTTAATAACTTTCCTTAAAAAATACAAATTCCTGTCTGAGATGGAAAATTGATTTGACAATAACTTTTTTATTCAAATTGCAAATATTATGAACGCATTCGCGCAAAAAATTTTTAATTTAGTAATTTTACAAATTATGTTGAATTTAAGATTTAACATTTCGAAACGATTTGGACTGAATTGCTTTGGAAAACAGGTAAAGTATTAAATTAAAAATTGCATTTTAAGAAATAAAAATCTAATTTGATAAAAAATTATTTAGCTGAATACTAAAATCAATACTTTTAAATTTTTTCTCTTACCTAACTGGCAAATTTCAAAATTATTTATTTTAATTCTAAATTTAATTTTTAGAAGAAGAAAAGAAATGGATGTGAATGAATTGTTAATAAAAATTCATTTACGGTAATATTCTATATTATTTTTAATTAATTTTAATTCAAATTGCATGAAAAAATTATTTTACTTTCTAATTTTATTCTTCATTTCCTCAAATCTCTTTTCCCAAAACCAAAGAATTACTGATCGTTTAGAAAGAAAAATTAACTCTCTTAATCCTCTCGAATATACCAGAATCCTTATTATTCTAAATGACAGGGTTGATATCGAAACTCTCGACAAAGAACTATACAGAATCAATGCTCCATTGGATTACAGAGCCCTGACTGTGATCAATACGCTGAAACAGAAAGCTGTTAATACACAGGGACCTGTGCTGGATTTTCTGAATTCAGAAAAAGAAAGAGGTAAAGTAAAAGAGCTTATGAATTTCTGGATTAACAATGTTATATATGCAGAAGCCACTTCCGATGTAATATTAAACTTAGCGAAAAGGTCTGACATAGAAATGATTGACCTTGATGAAAAAGTATTTTACGACAAACCTGTATATGATGATTATGCTCCTGCAAATAACCATACAGAATCTGCTGAAACCGGACTAAAAGTTATAAAAGCTGATCTTTTATGGAGACTCGGAATAACAGGAGCAGGCAGAACTGTAATGCACATAGATACAGGAGTGGATGGTCTTCATCCGGCTTTAGCTCCGAGATGGTGGGGAAATAACGGAAGGCTTTGGAGCCACTCATGGTTTGATCCGGTTTCACCTTTTACAACTTCACCGACTGACTGCGGAACTCACGGAACACATACAATGGGAATTATGTGCGGCAAAAATTCTGCCTCCGGTGATACAGTTGGAGTAGCACCTGATGCATACTGGATGTCCGCAGGAATTACAGATTGTCCCGGAGCATCTTATCCTTCTATGAATATTGCAGCATATCAATGGGCTATGGATCCGGACAGTAATTCTGCTACTATGGATATGCCGGATGTAATAAGTTGTTCATGGCAGGA
>DAIPYE010000213.1:0-3061 GCA_036782915.1 Bacteroidota bacterium
TGCGATATCTGTCTGAGTTTTAAACTCATTTGATAAACTTGCAATAGGTGAATATATACTCTGCGGGAAATATGTAATTGTAGGAAACAGTGAATAAGGATTGTAAACTTTCAGAGTTTTTGACATAATATTATGAGTTATACCGTCTATTGAATCCTGCATAAACGCTACATATACATAAGCCTGCGCTGGATAGGTAGAGTTATCCGATGTGATCCTCGGTTTGTAATAATCACTCGATGTCGAATATCCCGGAATTGACAGAACATTCTCATTAAAATTACCCGCATCATCAAAGGTTAAGATTGTAATTTTTTTATTTCCTGAATACCCGCCTGAAGTATATCCAACCGTTACATAAATATATTTTGTACCTGCAGAACTTTCAATAATTTCCATGTCAAGTTCGTCACGGTTAATTTTATTTGCTGTGCTTCCCTGAATTGACGATATCAAACTGAATGTTTCTCCATTATCTATAGAATTAAAAAGCAGTAAAGAATCTCCGGAAGAAGTTACTCCCGTATCTGCCTGCGCAACAGCAATAATAAGCCAGATCTTTCCTGCTGTAGCTCCGGTTTGCTCTACCTGAACTGCCGATGCAACCAGGTAATTACCTGAAAAGACATCTGCTCTTGTTACATTATCAGTAATTCTGTTACTTACCTTTTTAAAGTCTGAATTTCCGCTGTTGAATTCAGAATTCATTGTTACAGAATTTTTACTAATCGTGTTTGAGTTCACTCTTAATTCATTCATTTTACTGACAGAGTTTACATCTCCTGTTCTTCTTAAAAGGTCAATCTTTTCATTCAATTTTAACTCTTCATCCGATAAATCTGCTTTCAAAGTTTCTGTTAAACCGCCTGTAATATTTTTAACTGCTGCAGGCTGTTTTGAAGGAGATAGCTTTTTTTTGCCCTGTGAATATGAATTAACTGAAAAAAGTATAAATAAAATTAG
The DNA here is from genome assembly GCA_036782915.1 of Bacteroidota bacterium. Lineage (GTDB taxonomy): Bacteria > Bacteroidota > Ignavibacteria > Tepidaquicellales > Tepidaquicellaceae > JAEUSI01. The sequence continues at coordinate 964 of DAIPYE010000213.1, forward strand.
TATAGTGAGTTTCATGTAACGATCTTTTGTTAATTTAATGTTTTTTGTTATCTGCATTTTAATTTTTTTAAATTTTTAAAAGTAATAATAACCCGGCATACCGGCATGCCTTTCTGGAAAGCAGTTCGCCAACTGACTTTCCGGGTTATTATTTTAAAGAACTTTACAAACTTACTTCATCTGCATGGCTGTTGCAAAAATATTTTACACCCGTTTTCATCCTTAAAAATACATGCAGGCTGAATAAATTAAATTGATTTTAAGTAATAACCTGCGAATATTGTCAATAATTAACGTTTTTCAAATTTTTTGCTACTAAAAGTTTTCACCTCATTCATTTAAAAAAATATGTTAAATACTTCTGCCGTTTCTGTTTTCAAAACCTTCAGCACGGAAGAAATTAAAAGATTTGAAGAATTTCTTCTTTCACCTTATTATAATAAAAATTCTGTAATTGTAAATTTATTCAGGATTATCAGGAAATATCAGCCGGAATTTAAATCAGATCTGCTTGACAGAAAAAAGATCTGGAATAAATTATATCCGAATAAAGAATTTAATTACGGTGTAATGAAAAATCTGATTTATGATCTGGGAAAAGCTTCTGACAAATTCATCGGCCTGCAGATTTATGAAAAAGATAAAAATTTATCTGCTCTGTATTTGATGAAGGCTCAAAAGAACAGAAATCTTAACAATGCTTTTGAAAAATCACTGAAAATTTTCAAAAATGATCTGACAGAAATGAAGCAAGATATTGAGTTTTTTTATTATAATTACAGAGCTTTAAAATTGGAAAGAGAATTTATTTCCAACCTTGGAATTGCAAAAGCAGAAGAGCGCATAAATGAAGCAAATGAAATTGAATTCTTAACATTGTATTATCTCAATGAATGTGCGGATATTTACAATTGCTTTTTTATAAACGGATCGTATCTGAAAAAGGATTTAAATAATAACAATCTGGATCTGTTTATAAATTATATGGAGAACACTGATCATAGCTTTAAGGAAATTTCAGACTGTTCGCTTTTAAACCTGAAGCTCATACTTTCTAAAGATAATGATAAGATTTATTCAGATTTGAAAAATATTTTCAGAAAAAATTCACATAAATTCAGCAGCTCGTACAACAGTGATCTCGGATTAACTTTAATGGAATTCTGTAACAGAGCAATCATGAAAGGAAAAACAGAATATGTAAAAGAGATGTTTGAAATTACTCATTATATTTTTGAAAATGAGTTGTTAATGGATGATAAGAAAGAATTTATGAATCCTTTTGTATTTATTCAGCTTATAAGCACTGCCTGCAGTTTGAAAAAATTCGACTGGGTGAAACAGTTTATTGATAATAATATTAAAAAAATTAATCCGGAATTCAGAGACAAATTTTACAATTTTGCATTTGTAACATTGCATTTTAAAATGAAAAATTACAGCGATGCATTGGAATATGTATCAAGAATGGAAATAAAAAGTCCGATGGATCATGTTTCAATAAAGAGATTTCAAATGATGATTTATTATGAATCAGGATACACAGACGAACTGTATTCATTAATAGAAGCTTTCAGGAATTTTATTTCAAAAAACAGGAAAATTACTGAAAGTGTACGATTACAGGCAGGAAATTTTGTAAATTACACAAAAAGATTAAGTGATATGAAGTTTAATAATTCTATTGATAAGATTAATATTTCCAGAATAAAAGATGAGCTTATTGATCTGGAAGTGATAAATAAGAACTGGCTGATTGAAAAAGCAGAGGAATTATAATCTTTTTTGATTTCTCCTCAGCGTTCCCCCGATAACTAAAGCTGCTGAAATTATTAAAAGATTTTTAATTATATATTGTCCTTCAATCGTAGGAGCGTAAGGAAATCTTCCTGCCTGGAAAGTTACATTTGACAGAATAAATAATGGCATTAATGTTCCTGCCATTTGCAATGCTAACAATGCAATAGCAAGTCTTGTCGTATAGTTAAACAAAAAAGTAATTCCGATAATAACTTCCCACCAGCCTATTATTATTAACCAGCTTTGTGGAGAAAAGAACGGAAGCCAGTAAACAGTTGCCAGCACTAATTTTTCTGCA
>DAIPYE010000213.1:3071-4630 GCA_036782915.1 Bacteroidota bacterium
CCCAGAACTTTTAATATTCCGAACCAGATAAATATTATTGCCAGTGAATATCTGAGAGCGCTTACTCCCCAACGGTTCATAAATTCCGAAATACTCTTGTCAATTTTATCAAAATTAAATTTCATATCTGAATTGTTTGATTGTCTTTCTGTATTAAATAATTTAATAGTTAACAGTTAACAGTTAACAGTTAGAAGTTAAAAAAATAACATTTAACTGTCTAACTGCCTAACTGTTTATCTGTTTAACTGTCTAACTGTTTAACTGTCTAACTGCCTAACTGTCTATCTGTTTAACTGCCTAACTGTTTAACTGTCTAACTGTCTAACTGCCTAACTGTCATGGAGTAACAGCAGAAACTCCAAGAGCTACATTATTTTCTACAATACTCAGATCCGATGCATCGACTATATCATCTCCATTTAAATCAGTCGGAACGTAACCTTCTGTTCCAATCGAAACATTGTTTTCAACTTCACTTAGATCACCTGCGTCAACTGTACCGTCCTGATTTACATCTCCGCTGAACATTCCAAAACGCAGAGGTGAAGCATCTACCTGACTCTGATTGCTTCCAAACGCCTGACTCTGTGCAGTTGTGAAATCATAATTTAAAGTTGTGCTTGTATTATAGACTACTGCGGAATTGCTCCATGTTTCAATAGTATTTCTATGCTTCATCTGTAAATAATATGTTCCTGAAGCTGCATTTACAAACTGAAAGCCTGCACCGAAAGTAGTTAAATTTATTACTGATTTTGCTGAATCGACAATTGCATAAGGGAACAAATTATTTCTCAGATATACTCTTACTGTATCATCCATATTCAATTTATTGGTCGAAGCATTATAAAATCCTCCCATTATCATTTTTATTGAAGCAGATGCAGCCGAAGAATCAGATGACCATCTTGAAAATGAAGTTATTCCGTTCAATGTGATCTGATTTGTATTAACATTTAATGTCGTCCCTGTCATTTTTTGCCATGTTGATCCTGAGTTTGTGGATTTAAATAATTTCAAAAGAAGCTCCGGTTTACCGTTGAGCTCTGATTCGTCATAATTGAAAACAAGACTTGCATTCAGACCCGAATTATTTGCCGGTGTAATGTCATAATATCTTTTAATGCTCGTTCCGCCGTTAAGACCGGACTGAACTGCGAGACCTCTTCTCACTTCTGTATTTCCCAGATCTGAAGCTGCCGTAAGAACTGCTCCCAATCCTCCCACGTTTAAGGAATTCGGAATTCCGATATTTCTCGTATATGTGATATATCCCGAAGTTCCGTAAATTAAATTGCCGGGAGTTTCAATCAGATATCCCGTCTGAGAAAGAGTTATGATCTTTGCATTTAAATTCAGACTGCCTTGAATAAGGAAAAGTGTATCGTTTACTGTTACATTTCCAAGCATAGATGCGCCGGCAGGATTATTAATTATCAAACCGTTGTAAATAATATTTGCTACTGATACTGACTGCAAAGCTGTTCCGTTATATTCGATCTTGCTTCCGGCAGTAGTTAAATTTCCGGTTGCAATAACTGGATTTGATGCTGTGA
>DAIPYE010000213.1:4640-4877 GCA_036782915.1 Bacteroidota bacterium
ACCGGAGTTAATGTTAACACTATGCATCTGATGACTGCTTGTCAGCGTCACAATCCGGTTGCTGAGAATATTTACATTAGTAGTAAATGAACCTGTTCCTGAGAGTGTCATATTTGTATCTAGATTAACTGTCAGTGTTGTCACCATCCCATTATTAACAAACAACTGACCTTTGAATCTCATTGACTTTGCTGCACCAGTTCCATTGCCGCCGGCAGCTGTTAGTGTTCCGTTGTT
>DAIPYE010000214.1:0-4064 GCA_036782915.1 Bacteroidota bacterium
CAAAACGTAGCAGTAATTATTAAACGAGTTTAAACCAAATAAAAAATATCACACTGTCTAATTTTACTTAATTAGCTTTAGCATGAAAGACATCACCAACAATCATATTGAAAACGAGATTTTCATTCTTTCTTAAAATCCAACTTAAATAGTTTACAATGAAATTTAAAACAAAAATAGTTCAAACCGGCAATAACACGGGTATTGAAGTTAATGAAAAGATACTTGATAAATTAAGCGGCGGTAAAAAACCTTTGGTTGTTGTAACTGTAAATAATTACAGCTACAGAAGTGCAGTCGGCAAAATGGGAGACAAATTTATGATAAGCTTAAGCGCCGAAAATCGCAAAAATGCTAATGTAAAAGGAGGAGATACTGTAGAAATCAGCCTTGAATTAGATACCGCTCCAAGGAAAGTCGAAATCCCGTCTGATTTGCAAAAAGCTTTTGATAAAAACATGGTCGCAAAAGCTAATTTTGAGAAATCAGCGCCTAGCAAAAAGAAGGCAATTGTTCTTTCAATAACAGATGCCAAGACAGTCGAAACAAAACTCAGGAGAATTGAAAAAGCAATCGAACAATTATCAAACTGAATTACCGGTAAATTTCATAATTCAAACAGAAAACAACGAACCTCGAATCGAATAAAGAACTTCTGAATCAGATAAAAAAATTATCCTTTGCATGAAATGAATTTTTAAATTTTTAAAATAATAAATTGAAACACATCCCAAACAAAAATATTGAAAACCAAATTTCCAAAGGCAAACGGTATATCTTGGTAATTAAAAAAACCGGACCTAATAGAGATCAATCGGAAAAAGAAGCGGAGGAAATTCAGGAAGATCACCAAAAGTACTTATTCACTTTGAAAGAAAAAGGAATTCTTCTGATCAACGGACCTGTGCTTGATGATCCGGAGATCAAGGGAATCGGCATTTACAATTCGGCTGATAAGAAAGAAGTCATGGAACTTGCTCTACAAGACCCTGCTGTGAAAGCGGGACGGCTGGTTGCTGAAGTTTATGAATGGTTTTCCATCCCAGGAGCAACACTTGTTTGAATCCATCCACTGATCTGAATTAATATTCAAACCATTTTTTTGATTTGAATATTAAAAGTTTACAGCCCAAATTAAAATTAAACCAACAAACAAAAAAATTAAAATTATGAAATTTTGTTTAAAGATCTTTTTTATAGCATATGTTTTAATATCTGTATCTATAGATAAATCTCCTGCTCAGGAAGTTCCGCCTTTAGATGATTCAGTTTCAGCTGTAGAAAAGCCCGGGGTTGACAGTTCATTCATTCCCGGAAACGGATTTGATTTAGTCATAGGTAAACAAGGTTCATTAAATTTCGGAGCTTACGGTCTTTTCAGATACATAAATCAGCTTCCGGCATCTCAGTCATACGTAGATCACCTTGGAAATTCGAGGAACATAGATACTCGAAATGATTTCCAGCTTCAAAGGGTCATGGTGTTTTTCCGAGGATTTTTTCTTGATCCTAAGCTTAATTATAATGTAACTTTCTGGACTGTAAATGCAACTAATCAGATTGCAATCATAGGAAACATTAATTATAAATTCGCGAAACAATTTCATCTCTATGCAGGCTGGGGAGCTTTGCCCGGAACGCGTTCAAACCATTATTCCCATCCATTCTGGCTTGCGCCGGACAGAATAATGGCGGATGAATATTTCAGACCGTATTTTTCTCAGGGGATCTGGGCAGACGGGGAAATAATCCCACGGGTTTTTTATACAGCAATGATCGGAAATAACTCGAGCAACCTCGACATAAGCGCTGCAAACCTTACTCGAAGTATGGCATCAAGCGCAAGTATTGACTGGAGACCTACAACCGGGGAATTCGGAAAGTATAATTCATTTTCTGATTATGACGAACACAAGAAGCTGGCAACCAACATCGGAACGGCATTTACACATTCACGCGAAAACCGTTTTACTCAAAATCTGGATGATTCTCCTTCCAATACAGGCATTCGTCTTTCCGATGCATTGAATCTGTTTCAGATTGGCGCACTTGCAAAAGACGTTACAGTTCTGGATGCAGATTACAATATGGTTTCAGCAAATTTAGGTTTTAAGTACAAAGGATTTTTTCTTCAGACAGAATGGTATTCGCGTACTCTGAATAAATTTAACACTACCGGACCTGTTCCTATCTCTTCCACACTGGATCAGGGATTTTATGTAGCTGCTTCTTATATGATAATACCAAAATGGGTTGAATTGTATTCTGTAGGATCGCAGGTCTGGGGACAATTTAATAATTCAAATGAAATAACCGGAGGAGTGAATGTATATCCTTACGGGAAATGGTATATGAAATTAAACGCGCAGGTTATAGTTGTTAACCGCTCGAATGTAAGCAGCACATTCGGATATTATGTCGGAGGTTTGAAAGGAACTATTTTATCACTTTCAACTTCATTTTTTCTGTAAAAAATTATTTGTTAAAAGCGATTTTAGCATTTTAAAAAATTTTATAAAACTTTAAAAACTTTTATTTAATATGATCAGTGTTAATTTTAACAAAGGAATAAACAAAATATTTATTCTCTTATTTTGTTTTTTATTAATTTCAAATATTGGTTACGGTCAAAAGGATGATATTTATGATAACTATGAAGTGTTTGACGGACATTATCATCTTACAAATTATATACAGGAAGGTGTGACTGTTCAGCAGCAACTTGAAAACATGGGAAATGTAGTAGGCAGATGTGTATTATTCGGAATTCCTCTACAGCAAATGTGGTCATACGGAAATTCAGGCGATGAAGCGCCGAAATATTATCTCGATACCGACGCTCCTCTTTATTATTATTCATTCAATGATGCATATATTGCAATGCAGTATCTTTCACTTACAGATGAACAGAAAAAGCGATTCGATCCGATGATCACTTCATTCAATCCTGCGGACATGTATGCGGCAGCTCATATCAGAAGAGTGCTTACAACATTTCCCGGAGTGTTCACGGGGATCGGTGAATTTACAATACATAAAGAATTTGTATCGTCAAAAGTAGCAGGTGAAGTTGCCAGTTTACTGAATCCTGCCCTTGACAGTATATTCAGTTTTTGCGGTGAGACCGGATTGCTTGCGATATTGCATAATGATATTGATAAGCCGTTTCCAAAATCATATACGCAAAATTATCTTGCCGATGTAAAAGATGTTTTCAGAAGACATCCGGATGCATCCATTATCTGGGCACATGTCGGACTGGGAAGAATTGTTCATCCTGTAAAAGATCAAATTGAAATTGTCCGTGAAATGTGCGAAGACCCTACACTCAGTCATGTAAATTTTGATATTTCCTGGGATGAAGTTGCAAAATACATTACGAAAAGTGATACTGCTTTGAAGGCTACGGCAGATCTTATAAATCAGTTTCCCGACAGATTTCTATTCGGAAGTGATAATGTCGCATCACCTGATCAGAAAACTTACCTCGCTGTTTATTACATGTATCAGCCGTTATGGGATATACTTACACCTGATGCAAGAGAAAAAGTTAAGAAAGGAAATTACAGAAGATTATTTGACGCTGCGAATGCAAAGGTAAGAGCCTGGGAAAAAGCTAATGTGAAATAGAACTTTAGTTGTTGATTTAAAATTTATTTCTCTTTCAAATTATGTTTATATAATTCCCGCTTCTGAAATTCTTTTTAATACAGGGCGGGTTTTATATTTAATGAAAAATTTCCCCCGCCTGTTAAATTTAATTTGAGAATAATTACTAAACAGAAATTTTATTATGTTAAAAGACACATTCGGAAGAGTTCATGATTATCTGAGGATCTCGCTTACGGATGTCTGCAATTTCAGATGCAAATACTGTATACCGGAAGAGAATGCCCGCTTTATGCCTTCATCAGCTCTTATGCAGACAGACGAATTAATTACTATTGCAGAAACATTTGTAAAAGCAGGTGTAAAAAAGATACGGCTTACCGGCGGTGAACCGCTTATCCGGAAAGATGCTGCAGATATTATTCTCAGACTTTCAGAATTTCCAGTGGAGTTAA
>DAIPYE010000214.1:4082-4848 GCA_036782915.1 Bacteroidota bacterium
TCTTACAACTAACGGCTTTGCTGTAAATGAATTTATTTCTGTTTTTAAAAATGCAGGTGTAAATTCTGTGAATATAAGTCTTGATACTCTTGATAAGAAAAAATTTTTCAAGATAACAGGACGTAATTCTTTTGAAAGAGTAACGGGAAATATACAGCTTCTGATCGAAGAAGGATTTCATGTAAAGGTAAATGCTGTTATTATGCGCGGCATAAATGAAAATGAAATTCCTGATTTTATTGAATGGACAAAATCTCACCCGATCCATGTCAGGTTTATAGAGTTCATGCCTTTTGAGGGAAATCACTGGAATAATGATAAAGTTTTCAGTTATCGGGAAATGTTGGATGTAATTTCGGATAAATACAGTTTTATAAGAATGAAGGATGAAGCAAACGCAACGGCTAAAAAATTCAAACCATATAATCACGAAGGAACATTTGCAGTCATAAGTACTATGAGTGAACCGTTTTGCGGGAGCTGTAACAGATTGCGGTTAACTGCTGACGGTAAAATGAAAAACTGTTTGTTCTCAAAAGGTGAAGCTGATATTCTCAGCGCGCTTAGAAAAGGTGAAGACATATTTCCTTTGATAGAACAATGTGTTGCAGATAAAAAGAAATCTCTGGGAGGACAGTTTGAAGGTGACTATGAAAAGATCGATGTTTCAAAAATTTCAAACCGAAGTATGATAAAGATAGGCGGGTGAATTAATTAATTGGATCTCTTTGAAGAGCAAATCGAAATATTAAAAATAAAATGGTAA
>DAIPYE010000215.1:0-4773 GCA_036782915.1 Bacteroidota bacterium
AAAGAAATACTACCGAAGACAAAGCTCAAAGGAGATTTTGAAAATACATTTGAATTTGAAAGTTCAGAGATCGTTACACACATCAGATTAAATATTTTTCCGGACGGGGGAGTTAGCCGGCTGAGGATTTTTGGATTTCGGAATAGTACAGAATTTGAAATTTAATTTAATTTTTTTAAATGGAAATAAATTTAAAACAAGAATTGATGAAATGCTGCGGCTCTGAGAAATGGGCAGAAAAGATGAGCGAATGCGGAAAATTCACTTCTGAAGAAGAAATTTACGAAACATCGGAGAAAATATGGAGTTCGCTTGACAAACTTGACTGGCTTGAAGCATTTTCACATCATCCGAAGATCGGGGATATAAAATCATTAAAAGAAAAATATTCTTCAACAAAAAGTCTTGCAGAGAAAGAACAATCGGGAGTTAGATCAGCTTCAGTGGAAACACTGAGAGAATTAGCTGAACTCAATGAACAATTTGAAAAAAAATTCGGATACATATTTATTGTTTGCGCAACAGGAAAATCCGCTGAAGAAATGCTGGAAATAATTAAGCAAAGAATCAGCAACGATAATGAAGCAGAATTATTGAACGCAATGAAGGAGCAGGGAAAAATCACAATACTCAGATTAAAAAAAATTAAGGAAATATTGTTATGAGCAAAATTACTACACATGTACTTGATACTTCAAGAGGAAAACCGGCGATTGGAATCAGAGCGATTTTGTATTTTATGAAAACTAATTCAGGATGGGGAAAGATCGGAGAAGGTATTACAAATACCGACGGAAGAATTACTGATCTTTTGCAGAAAAATACTATTCCTGAAAAAGGAATTTACAAAATTAATTTTGAAACAGGAAAATATTTTACTGAAATTAACGTTAAAGGTTTTTATCCTTTTGTGGAAATTGTATTTGAAATTGACAATGAAGAGCATTATCACATTCCTTTACTGCTTGGAAATTTTGGTTATTCTACTTACCGCGGAAGCTGATTCTGATTATTCATATTAAGGAGTTACAGCATTAATGCTTTTACTCAAATTATTTTCAACAATTGAAAGATCGGCAGCATCTACGATATAATCACCGTTCAGGTCAGTTAAAATATAACCTGTTGCTGAAACAGCTTTATCGTTTTCTACATTACTAAGGTCGCTACCGTCAACGGATCCATCATTATCAATATCTCCGCTATAAATGCAATATTTGCTTCCTTTTAAAAAGAGATTATTTCCGTATGCCTGCGAAGCCGAAGTAGTCATATCATAACATAAATTGTTGCCTGAAAATACAACTGTATTGTTACTCCAGGTTTCGATGGAATTCCTGTGAATCATTGTCATAAAATATTCGTTACCGTTGACCGCTTTTGTAAAATTAAAAATTCCATTTCCAGTATTATCAAGAACGGACTTTGCAGAATCAATGACCGAATAAGGTGTTATATTATTTCTTAAATAAATCTTAACAGAATCAGGAACAGAAATATTATTTTCCTCATTATAAAATCCTTCAATTAAGGCAGTTAAATTCAATGTGCTGTATAGTTGTGAATTGTCATTTATCAGGATCCTTGATGTGTATGGCTGAAGAGATATGCTTCCTGTAACAGGCGTTCCATCCGGATCTTTATATGTAATTCCGTTTAATGAGATTATCTGTGTAAATTCTGTATTATTGGAAAATAGTTTTGATCTCTGAGTTGAATCAACTCTCTCAACATTTACCTGATAAACATTAACATTATCTATAAAAACCAGAGAATCAGCAGGTGAAAACAAACTGTATGCAATTCTTGTAAAAGCATCGGCAGTAGTAACTTTGAAAACAAAAGAATAATCCCTCCGGTAATTTTCGTAAGCAAACAATCTTCTCGGATATACAAACGGATCTGTATTTACCACGGGTCTGCCGTAAGAATTAAAATCTCCGGAATGATTTCCAGCGCAGCTAAAACTCAAAGAATAAAAATTTCCGGGACTGACTGTAATGTTATTGCTGACGACTCTTCCTTCTGCCGGCGGCGGCGCTCCGTTCCAGCGTATTCTCATACAACCGGTATCAAGGAGGGGATTTGTCGTAAAAGTAACATTTGTTGATCCTGTAGGAGACCAGGGACTTATTGAAGACTGAAATCTGGAATTTGTAATTAAATTCGGACTGATATTATTAAGAACCTTATACTGATCAAAAGAAAAATTACTGTATTTTGAATTCAGATCTTCTGAGAATCTGGCTTTCCAAATAGAAAGTCTTTGTGTTGTCGTAGAGTATGTTCCGTAAACCATAGATCTTTTTATGACAAACTCGCTGTATGGATTGCAGTAATAATTACTGTCAAACAACCCGAAGTCACTGAAAACAGGATTGTTGAACATCATCTGCTCCATGCATAGACTTTGAAAATTAAGACAATAAAAAATATTTCCCTTTACAATATTACCATAAACAGGTGTATATGTTATACCGGCAGATATATCAGTGAAAATTATCTGCGCATAAGTATTATTATAAAAAATATTATTCAGGATTCTGTTGTTGACTGAAGTACTTTTATTATCAACATTAATTCCTGTGTAGCTATTATATGCCAGAGTATTATTCTGTATCAGAACATTTTTGGTTACGTTCGGACCGAAGTAAATTCCGTTGGCATATTTTGTGGGAGAATTGCTTGATTCAACATTTCCCAAAGTATGAGAAACAAAGTTATTTGTTATCTGGAGACCGTCAGCATCATCTATATCGATCCCTCCTCCGTCATTCAGAGTAAGGCAGGAATATGATACAATATTGTTTCTCACGATCATATTTTTGGCAGAGTTCATACCGGAATAGCCGGTGCTGTCAATAGTATTGAATTCAACAATAGTTCCGGAGCTGTTATACAGTAGCAAACCGTTATATCCCATACCGTCAAAACCATATCCGGCGATGAGTCCGTTTCTGTTAAATGAATTATTTTTTATCAGACTGTTTATTAGGACTCCAATAAATGCGGTATTTAAATTATCTTCAATTGTATTACCGTCAAATAAATTATTACTGCCGTTAATTCTAACTCCGAATGTTGAAGTATGATTAATATAGCAACGTTGTACAGTAATATTATTAGCAGTATAGATCTCAATTCCTATCTCCCTGTAACCGGAAAATTTCAGATCCTGAATTTTTATATTGCTCAATGCTATTGAAGTTGTAAATGTTATTCCGTTTTTCACTACAACGCCTTCTGTCTGCAGATTGTTGGGATTAATTCCTCCCGGCGCATAAAAGTATACAGTGTTTGTTGATTTATCCTGATACCATTCTCCGGGAATATCAAGCAATGATAATTTATTGTCAAAATAATATCCGAAATTTGCAGCGGTCGGATTTTGTGAAACTGTTGTAAAATAAACTGATCCCGCACTGAATCCGCCTACAATCTTGTTTTCATAAACCCAGTTCTGTGTTCTGATCCTGCAGTTAGCGCCAACCCAGTATCCGGCTGCTTCTGTTAACTGTGCATCTGTAAAACCTGAAGTGCCGATACCTGCGTCAATTTTCAGGAAACCGCTGTTTGGATAACGGGCAATTGTCATTATTTTATTTTCAAAATACAAATGACTGATCGTATCAGAAAAGGTTGCTTTGTAAATACTTCCGGAATGAACTGTCCAGTTGTTAATTAATTTTTTGCCGGTTATGACAGGTAATTCACCGGTCCCATAACTTCCGAATATGATATTATTTCCGGAAGACCCGGATTTTGTTGGCTTTAATTCCCCAAAAAATTTATCCCCCTTTTGGAAAAGTATTTGATCACCGGGTAAAAGTGAATTCATCATCAAGTTAACTTTTGCAATTGTCTGCCAGGGTGATGAAATACTTGTGCCGTTGTTTCCGTCATTGCCGTTTGATGCTATATAATAGATTCCGGAAACTGCAGGATCTGAATACAAACATAGAAGTATGTTTGCAAAAATGCACAAAGCAGTTCTTTTAATATTCATAATATTAAACTTTTTAACCTTTAATCTTAGGTTTATAAAAAATTTTTATATTTATTGGGGATTTGCTTGTTACTTTGGGGTGGATTAATCTAATTCATTATTTTTATTTCAGCAAGTTAAATAGAAGTATTCTTTATGAAAAAATTGAAAATTTAATTCCGGAAATAAAAAAAACCGGCAGAATAATTTCAACCGGTCTGATATTTAACTTAAAAATTATTGAAAATTTATTTTAACAAAATCATTCTCCTGACTTCAGAGAATTCACTTGTTTTTAGTCTGTAAAAATAAATTCCGCTTGCAAGCGAATATTGCGAAGAATTAAATGTTTGTTCAAAAAATCCTTTATTGAAATATTTATTCCTGATAAGACTTGCAACCTCCTTGCCGTTAACATCATAGATCTTAAGATCTACAAAAGTTTCAACCGGCAGAGCAAAACGTATGGTTGTAGATGGATTGAAAGGATTTGGAAAATTCTGATCGAGGTCAAATGTAGCCGGAGCTTCAGATGAATTTAATGTTCTGAGCAGACATGCCGCCTGATTATATCTTAACCTGATGGTATCACCGGGTAAAGGTCCAAATCCAAGTGATAAGTTTACTCCGCCGCCGCTTCCAATCCACAAATGGCAATAACTCATGATCGTACCAATACTCGGATGAGGATTGTATGTGCAATTGCCTTCCGGAGTATAACAGGAATCGATCGTTTTAAATGTTCCGCCGATCGGCCAGATACAAGCCTGAGTATGTTTTGAGCCCAT
>DAIPYE010000216.1:0-4756 GCA_036782915.1 Bacteroidota bacterium
CCCGCCGTTTGTAGTTTTTAAAATTCTACCTGACTCCCCGACAATGTAACCTGTCAGAGGATCAGAAAAATATATATCACGTAAGAAATTCGCCGTACCGCTGCTTTGAGTATTCCATTGAAATCCGCCGTTTACAGTTTTAAGTATGAGTCCGTTCGTTCCGGATACATATATTGTCTGACTGCTTGTTACTGCAACTCCCAGCAGAGTTTCAGCCGTTCCGCTTGTTTGCTTGATCCACTGAGAGTTAATTACTGAAACATTGAAAAATACAATTACAATAAACAAAATTGTTTTCATTTGAGGGTAATTAAGATTATAAAATAATTATAAATAAAATTTATTTAGTCTGTAATTCCGATATAAACTATTTCACGTTTTTATTCTTCAAATTCTGGCTCATTGATTTTTATAATTTATAAAAGACAGTTCCTTTTTAGCCGATATTAAATACACTTCATCAAAACTATATAATGACTTAAGAGAATCAAAATGTTTAAGTTTGGTTTCTTCCAGTATATTTAATGCTTTTGAAAGTTTACGTTCGCTGATAAACTCTGCAGTCTAATGTAATCAGAATTTGCAGCAGGTAAAATGATTTTTATTTCGAATAATTATTTTAAAAGGGTCATCATTTTTGTTTCAGAAAATCTTCCCGCAGAAAGGTTCGACCGGCTCACCCCGAGTTGGTTCGACGAGTTCACCCCGGGTTGATTAGAACTCAACGCGGGTTGATTTGAATTCAACGCGAGTTGGTTAGAGCTCACATCAATTTTATAAAAGTAAATTCCGCTTGACAGACCCTCACCGTCAAAGGTTACTTCATAGCTTCCTGCAGGTTGATTATTTTTAACAAGCGATCTTACCTCATTGCCAAGTATGTCAAATACTGTAAGTGAAACATAATTCGCATCCTTTAATTCATATTTTATTTTTGTGACCGGATTAAAAGGGTTCGGATAATTCTGATAAAGATTAAAACCTTCCGGAACTGAATTATTCCCTTCTGATTCTATTCCGGAAACAATTCCCTGACCTTCGACTGCATTGTAAAATCCGTTAAGCTGTACATTGGTAATTGTTTCTCTTAAACCTCTTGGCCAGATAATAATAAGTGAATCAATAGCGGTTGCATTTCCAAATCCGAAATGTACATTCAGCATGTTCATTGAATTAAAAGAATTCTGCGCATTAATTTCCCTGAATTGCCATACCGGAACTCCATTAATTACTGCTTTTGCTTTTATTTTTGTACCTAATGCAGATGCGTTTGAAAGACTTGTATTTGAGTTTCGGTTTCCACTGCATTTGATATTGATCCATTTGTTTCCGTTGCTAAGATCATTTCTGTACAATCCTTTTGAACTGGTTGTTCCTGTTACATACAGATCCAGCGATCCGTTATTGTCATAATCGCCTGCAGTCGCGCCGAAATTAGTAGCAGGAGCAGTCACGATTGCAAGTGAGTCATTTCGTGTAAATGTACCGTTGCCGTTATTCGAATAATACAGAGCTTTCGCAGATTCACGTGTCACGAAGCAATCAAGATCACCGTCATTATCAAAATCACCCCAGAGATTTGTGAGGAACATTCCAAGATCCGAAACAATATTCCCGACCTGCGCGGATGTCATTTTTTCATAAACGCCGTTATTATTTTTGTAAAGATTGTTCGGGACATTGTTCGCATAATTTGTAATGTATGCATCGAGATCGCCGTCGTTATCATAGTCGATAAGATTCCAGTTCTGTCCGTCGTGCAGATCAGTTGTAAGAGGCGGCTGATATAATCTGACCAGATTTGCAGTTCCTGTTTCCGTCAGCATATTTTTATATATGTAATCCTGCGAAGTGCTTCCGCCCGGACCTGTACCGATAAAAAGATCCACGTCACCATCCTGATCATAATCCGACCATGTTGGAATTGTAAAAGGACCGAGTGTATCTGTAATACCATGAACAGTCAGCCTGTCAAATGTTCCGTCTCCGTTATTGTGATAAAACCTGTTTGAATGATTTACAACTCCGAAATTATTTGCGGCTGTAATGAAAAGATCAGCGAAACCGTCATTATCATAATCCGCCCACGAACACCCCCAGCCGGTATTGTATGATGAATCCGCTATGACACCGGTCAGAACTTTATTCATAATTCCATTTCCTTCATTTTTATATAGATAGGAAAACGAGCCGCCTGTCGATACCACAAAGCAGTCGATGAAACCGTCATTATTATAATCAGCCCATGAATTTCCGAGATTTCCGTTTTGATTCGGCATCGCCGTATTTAGCTTTACAAAATTTCCGCCACCGGTGTTTTTGAAGACGACGCTTTTGTTGATGTAAAGATCCAGCTTTCCGTCATTGTCAATGTCAGTCCAGCTGCATCCGAAGTAATTTCCGGATGAAGTTGTTTCAGTGACGATGGGATTATTTACATCTGTTATTTTCACAAAATACTGTGCATATAATTTTTGGAAAAAAATTACAGTTAAAATTAATGCCAGTAAAATCTTTTTTAAGGGATGCAAGAAATTTTTAATTTGAAACATAATTTACTCCTTTGTTTTTTAGTTATACAAAACTAAAGAAGCATACTCATTTAAAACATCTCACAAGTATATGGTTTTTTATTGTATGTTTATTAGCCTTTAAAACACCAGCTGATTTATATTGACAGAAAACTATGTTTAATCTTTAAATAAATTTATCTTAATTTCTGCAAAATATTATATCTGAATTATGAAAAAATTTATTCAATCCCTGTCTCTGTTCATCTGCTGCCTGATGTTCGTCAACTGCAGCAAAACAACTCCGGAGCAATATTTTGGTATAGCTGTTTTGAATACAAATCTGATCACGGGTTTTGCGGGTAGCGGGATGAGCAGACAACTGGAATCTCCTTCAGTGAAAACCGGTGAAAATAACCAAACTGTTGCAATGAAACGGAATGAAGTAATGAAAGATAAAATAAATTCTATCAGTGAAAATTTCGAAAAGGTTAAAGATCTGAAAGAAACAGAAGATACTAAGGAAATGATAGGCGCTTCTCTCGCTTTATATGAATTTGTACTGCCGGTTTATAAAACGGATTATTCAGAGCTTGCAAAACTTTATGATGACGGAGCTTCGAAAGAAGTAACAGAATCTAAAACCAAGGAAATTTATGATAAGTATTTTTCACGATATAATGAACTTTACGATAATCTGATAAGCATTGGAAAAGTTTATGCGGAAAAAAATAATATTAAAGTTCACTGGGGAAACTAAAGTGATCAGACTAACCAATTGATTTCTTCATACAAACACTGTTCGAAACATTTTTATATTGTCCGTAATTTGGAATAATTTCATAACCTGCTTTCTGATATAATTTGATCGCTTCCGACTGCTTTAAACCTGTCTCTAAAATACATTCCGTAAATTTTAACTCTGCAACCCAGATCTCTAATTCTTTCAGTATTAATTTAGCAGCTCCTTTTCCTCTTTCTTCAGGTATCACGAACATCCTTTTGATCTCTGCAGTTTTTGTATCGTATTCTTTGAATGCTCCGCATCCTGAAGGTTTATCATCAATGTAAAAAACAACTGCATTTCTGATCTTATCAATTTTATTGAATTGAGAATAAAAGGTATGTTCATCACCGTCTAATATCTTCAATTCCGCATCAAGAAGTTTTACAAGATCCTGAAAATCCGGATCATCGGAATCAGTTCTTTTTAAAAAAGACATTTAGGAAAAATTGATATTAATAATTCGATTTATATTTGAAGAAAGTTTATCCGTAATTATTTCAATAATAATTTTCAAATTCATTCATTTTGTCTGTACAACTCTATCTGATCTTTTAACAATCTTTGCTTCAGCCATAAGGTCAGTTTTTCCAGATTTGCCCCTGATAATGGAGTTTTGCTTTTATATAAAATCACAGGTATCGTTTTCAGACTGTCAGTGTTTTCATTAAATGTATGATTGGATACGGAAATATTTTCAATTTCCGGGAATAATATTTTTACTTCACCGAGCAGTGATTCATTATTGTAATAATTTGAATTGATTCTGTTCTGAAGTTCTGAAATTATCAGATCTTTTTTGTAAACAACAGATCTGTTGCTGTTCAATTCTTCTTCAATGAATTTTTTTAAATCCGATGTGTCCTGTCTTATTTTAACTACTGTATTATAAATATTATAGTTGCTTAGTTTCTTATTTAAGCTGTCAATTTCATTTTCAGTAAATCTTTTGGTTAAAAAGGCGAGTTCTATCTTTTGTGGAATTGTGTCTGTATTTATTTTTCTGAAAATAATTGTATATCCTTTATTCAGAAATTCGTTTGAAATAAAATTATCCAGCCTCTGGCTTTTATTTTTTTCCTGAATAAGATCATAAGCAAAATAAACGCTTGGTATTATCATAATAAGAACCAGTATTGATATAATGTATCTGACCCGTACTTCGATTTTTTTATTTGATTGTATCACGGGAGGATACTTCAGATATTTTACTATTATGAATGTAGAAATGCAGATGAAAACACAGTTAATGGAATACAGAAATAAAGCTCCCGAAAAGTATCTTAAATTGCCTATTGCCAGTCCGTAACCTGCAGTGCACAGAGGCGGCATCAGTGCAGTAGCGATTGCAACTCCTGGAATGGGATTTCCTTTTTCAACTCTTGTAATTGCTACGACTCCGACAAGCCCGCCGAAAAATGCAATCAATACATCATAAATATTTGGTGAAGTTCTGGCTAAT
>DAIPYE010000217.1:0-3206 GCA_036782915.1 Bacteroidota bacterium
AACAACCATGAATGAAGCGGATGTCCAGAACCCTGCAAGTAAACCCCAGATAATAAATAACCATATTATAGAAACTATAAAGAATAAATTCCAGCTCAGCAGAAGTGATTGCCTTGTAGATTTTTTCCTGTGGAATGTTTTGAACAGATTTATTACGAATATAAAGAAGAAAAGCCCTAATCCTAAAACTGATAAAGTTATATATATAAAAAGTTTTGTGTTAGTAAGAGTATTTTCCGATACCGGAATTACCAAAGCAGTATCAGGTTTTTTGGCAGTATCAATAACAGGTGGCACAATTGTTTCCGGCTGTTTGTTGTTTAGAGAAGTATCTATTCCGAGTTTATCGCCCGGATTCATTGTATTTAAATTTGCATTTTCAGATTCGCTCTTTACACTTGAGTCCGGCTGCGCAGAATTGTTTATTGGCGCTCTTGTGATCGGAGCTGTAATAAACGCACTTGCTGCAATTGCATATACAATGAATGAAAATATTAACAGTGCTTTTAACTTCATTTTTAAAATAAATAAAATTTAATTTGTTTCTTTTAAACTGTCGATGAAACCGGTATCATAATCATTATTGATAAATCTGTCATTCTGCATTATCATCTGATGAAATGGTATTGTAGTTTTAATACCTTCTACAATAAATTCATCTAAAGCTCTTGACATTTTTTTAATTGCTTCATTTCTTGTCGGCGCGTATGTGATAAGTTTTCCTATCATTGAATCATAATATGGCGGAATTGTATATCCCGCATAACAATGTGTATCTACTCTTATTCCGAATCCTCCGGGCTGATTAAAAGCAGTTACCAATCCGGGCGAAGGTCTGAAATTATTTTCAGGATCCTCGGCATTTATTCTGCATTCAATTGCATGACCTTTTATATGTAATTTTTTCCTGCTTAATTTTTCTCCATTGGCGATCCTGATCTGTTCTTTTATCAGATCAAATCCTGTAATTTCTTCAGTTACAGGATGTTCAACCTGAATTCTTGTATTCATCTCCATAAAATAAAAATTCATGTCTTTATCAACCAGAAATTCAATAGTTCCGGCTCCAAGGTAATTTACAGATTTTGCTCCAAGAATCGCTGCCTTTGACATTCTTTCCCTTAAGTCTTCATTTATAATAGGAGACGGAGATTCTTCAATCAGTTTCTGATGTCTCCTCTGAACGGAACAGTCTCTTTCGCCAAGTGTAATTACATTCCCATGCATATCACCTAGCAATTGAATTTCGATATGCCGCGGTTTATCTATAAATTTTTCTATATAAACATCATCATTTGAAAATGAATTTAATGCTTCGGATTTTGCATTATTAAATGCGCTTTCAATTTCCTCCATATCTCTGACAATTCTCATCCCTTTTCCGCCGCCGCCGGCAGATGCTTTTATCATTATCGGAACTCCGATCTCGGCAGCAATTTTTTTAGCCTCTTCAAGATCTTTTACAACTCCTTCACTTCCCGGAACTACTGGAACACCTGCAGCGGTCATTGTGTCTTTAGCAAAAGATTTATTTCCCATGGAGCTTATCATATTCGGCAAAGGTCCGATAAATTTCAGATTTGAATTCAGACAAATTTCTGCAAACTCTGCATTCTCAGCCAAAAAGCCGTATCCCGGATGAATTGCATCAGCATTTGTAATGCTTGCTGCGGCAACTATTCTGGAAATATTCAGGTAACTTTCTTTAGAAGAAGGAGCGCCTATACAAACAGCTTCATCTGCAAATTTAACATGTAAAGAATCTTTATCTGCATCTGAATATACAGCAACGGTTTTTACACCCATTTCACGGCACGCACGGATGATCCTTAAAGCGATCTCACCTCTGTTTGCAATTAATAATTTTTTTATCATTAAGGGTTTTACAAGATTAATAGGAATTGAAAAAATTAATTCTTTTCAATTAAGAATAACGGCTGATTGTATTCCACCGGCTGTCCGCTTTCGACAAGTATCTTAACAATTTTTCCTGAAACTTCTGATTCGATCTCATTCATTAATTTCATAGCTTCAATTATACACAATACAACGCCGGGTGAAACATTGCTGCCTACATTTACATAAGGATCAGCGTTCGGAGCGGGGGTACTGTAAAATGTTCCGACCATTGGTGATTTGACCTCATAAATATTATCTCCTTTCGGAGTATCGCTTTTTGCAATTTCAACTTTCACAGATTCATTTGAATGATCAGCGGAAATATTATCCTGACTTAACTGCGGCTGAATCATTTGAACGTTTGAAGGCAGGGAATTTGCAAAAACCTTAGGTCTTGGCTTTGATAACCTGATCTTTGTTCCTTCTTCTTCAATTTCTATATCTGATAAATTACTTGTATCAAGTATTTTTATCAGTTTTTTTAAATAATTTAAATCCATTTTCATTTTCTGATTAAATTTTAAAAGAATATTTGAATTATGACTTCATTCTTTCTATATATTCGCCTGTTCTGGTATCTACTCTCAAAACATCACCTTCATTTATAAAAAGAGGAGCATAAATTGTTGCGCCTGTTTCTACTTTAACAGCTTTAGTTGCTCCTGTAGCAGTATCTCCTTTTATTCCCGGAGGCGCATCTATGACCTTCAAATAAACATGTGGAGGGATTTCTACTGAAATAGGTTTTTCATTATGAAAAAATATCTGAATTGTTTCACCTTCTTTTAGAAAATTGCCGCTTTTTCCTATTGTATCGCCGGGCATTGTGATCTGATCATAGCTTTCATTATCCATTAATACATAATCATTGCCTTCTTTATACAAAAACTGATAATTCACTGATTCCAGTCTTTCGATCTGAATATCTTCACCTGATCTGAATCTGTTCTCAATTATCTTACCGTTTTTCAGATTTCTCATTTTTACCTGAAAAAACGCTCTTAAATTACCAGGAGTTCTGTGTTCCACAGTCATAACTGAATGTAATTCATTATTATAATTGATTATTACTCCGTTTTTTAAATCTGAAGTTGATGCCATTTATTAAAAATTCCTTAAAATATAGTTTAAATTTAAAAATATTGGTTAAAATAGTTAAAAATGAGAAGAGAATCAATTAATAGTTTTTAACAGAATTTTATAAAATTGCAACATTTTTGAGTATTTTAATTGTTTTTATAGTGTTTTTTGAGTAATTTTGTTAAAATTTTAAATTTAACTAATTACGGAGGTTTTAAATGGCTTTA
>DAIPYE010000217.1:3216-4754 GCA_036782915.1 Bacteroidota bacterium
GTTGGAATTAATGGATTTGGCAGAATCGGAAGACTTGTTTTCCGAAGATTAAAGGAACTGGGTGGGTATGATATTGTTGCAATAAACGACCTTACTGATAATAAAACACTTGCTCATTTATTAAAATATGATTCAATTCACGGAAAATATAACGGTGTTATAAAAGTAACCGATTCGGGAATAAATGTTGATGGTGATGATATTAAAATAACAGCTGAAAAAGATCCGTCAAAATTAGGCTGGGGTGATTTAAAAACAGATGTTGTGATCGAATCCACAGGAATTTTCACATCAAAAGAAAAACTTAAACTTCATCTTGATGGGGGCGCGAAAAAAGTGATTCTTACAGCTCCTGCAAAAGATGCATTGGATGCTACAATAGTACTTGGTGTTAATGATTCTGTATTAAAACCTGATATGAAGATAGTCTCAAATGCTTCCTGTACAACAAATTGTCTTGCTCCTATGGTAAAAGTTCTGGATGACAATTTTAAAGTAGTAAAAGGATTCATGACTACGATCCATTCATATACAAATGACCAGGGTTTGCTTGACCAGCCGCACAAAGATCTGAGAAGAGCCAGAGCCGGCGCGCTGAATATTATTCCGACTTCTACCGGAGCAGCAAAAGCTGTAGGTGAAGTTCTGCCGCATTTAAAGGGAAAATTAGACGGATTTTCTTTAAGGGTTCCGACTCCTGACGGCTCTCTGACTGATTTTGTCTGTGTTCTGGAAAAAGAAGTAACTAAAGAACAGATCAATGCTGCCATGAAGAATGCTTCAGAAAATGAAATGAACGGAATATTGGAATATACAGAAGATCCTATCGTTTCAACTGATATTATTGGTAATTCATCTTCATGTATTTTTGATTCTCTATCTACAATGGCTCAGGGAAATCTGGTCAAAGTAATAGGCTGGTATGATAATGAATGGGGATACAGCTGCAGAGTTGTCGATCTTATGGACAGAATCTCTAAAAGTTAATTTTAAGAACAATTAATTTATATTCTCTAACAGATATTAATAATTTCAATAGGTTATGGATACTTTATTTCTTGTAGTAAGTCTGTTTCTTCCCAGAACGATTTTAATTATTTATTATTTTATGCATCAGATTCCGTTAAATACAGTTCCGTTCATTGGTGATATTTTGCTTACTGTATTCATTCCAAGAGCTTTGATTATTATATACATTGCACAAAATCTTGGAACAGACAGCTCCTGGTTCTGGATACATCTGGCAGTTGCGGTTCTGGTGTATTTCGGCGGCGGCAGGAAAGCAAGAAATAAAATGAAAAATCGTTAGTTTAATAATCTAATTTACTTCTGATTTTATAAAAAAGGGTTATTCCGGCTTCTGAATAACCTTTTTATATTTAGATATGTGGGACTAACCGAAATTAGTTTAGAATTCTAAATTAATTCAAAAGCACTTTCATATCGACTTGAAATAATAGATTAATGGAATTAAATTGCACATGTTTGCGGGAATAGCTCAGTTGGTAGAGCGCAACCTTGCCAAGGTTGAAGTCGCG
>DAIPYE010000218.1:0-4749 GCA_036782915.1 Bacteroidota bacterium
CTTGAGGATGCCTGTCCGCCGTTTAGTGTCGCACCTGCATCAATAGTCACATTTCCATAAAGTCTGCCTGTAAAAGGAGAGGCGTCGTCATTTGCAATAGTAGTTCCTGTGTTTACATTTAATGCTGCATTAAACTTTGAAGTCGGATCCGTAAATATTCCGATCGAATTCTGTGTTCTTACTGTTCCGTTTACGGAAATTTCTCCTGTGCCTACAAGATAAATATCTCCTGAGGTAAATGTAAAAACATTTCCATTAGGATTCAGTATTGCATTATTTTCAATTGCAATTAACGAACTTGGAGAATATGTAATACTGTTTCCAAGTGTCACATTTCCTACAAAACGAGTGTTTGCAGGTGTAAATGTACCTGTTCCTGACAGCGCGGTAGTTGTATCAAAATAGATTGTTCCGTTGGCTTGCAATGCTCCATTATTAACTAATGATGGACCTTTTACTCTGATATATCCTCCCGTACTCCCGGCTGTCAGTGTTCCGTTATTAATAATATTTCCATAAATGAATGTACCGCTTCCGCTGGTACTTCCGGCGTTTAAGCTTGCGCCGGATTCAATTGTAACACTGCTTGCGGTAACAACTCCGGTTACTGATACGGTATTTGGATTTCTGACAGTTATTAATCCGCTAGTATCCCGGGGTGGTGATGTAGCGGCGATCCATGTACCGCCGTTGTTTGTCGACATTTGCCATACGGAAAGTGTATTCCAGTTTCCTGATGCGTTGGTTCTGAACTGTTCGCCTGACGAAAATGCATTTCCGTTTAAAAACATTATTATCAAACAAACTAAAGACGATAAGTGAAGTAATTTTTTCATTTTTTGAATCCTTTCAGATAATTTATATTTTTGAATAATTTTAGTTTAATTAATTACTTAGTCGAATTTTATCTAAAAAATTACCCCCTGATACAATTGATATGAACTAAATCTAAAATATCCGATTTGTTCGTAAGGCGTTACGATTTTGTAGATATTAGATTTGTGTACAGGGGGTAAAAAACTCGAAAATTGAAAATCTATAACGCCTTAAATTCAATTTACTAAAATCTTTAAAAAGAAGTCAAAGAAAAAAAAGCCGGCTTTTAGAGTGAACAATTTTATGAAAAATCATAATTACCTCAAAATTCGTTTGTATTTGAAATATTGGAAATATATTTCTATAATTGTTTAGAAAATAAACATTATGGCAGATTCTCAACTTATTAAATTCTTAAAATCTTTAAATTCAGTCGAAATCAGACAATTCAGAGATTTCATAAATTCCCCGGCTTTCAATAAAAATCAGAATATTTCCCGACTTTTTGAGATACATCTTGAATATTACCCCGTATTTGAAAATGAGAATCTTGAAGATGAAAAAATTTACGGGATTATTTTTGGAAATGAAAAATTTCAATACTTTAAACATAAGAATCTTATTTCAGATCTGTTTGCTTTGGGAAAAGAATTTCTTGTATTTAATGTTTACAGGAAGGATTCTCAGTATAAAGAAAAGTATCTTCTTCAGGAGCTGAGATTAAGAAATCTTGATCTTGCTTTTGAAAAAACTTATAAGCATGCATTGAAACAGCTTGAAAAAAATCAACTGAAAGATGAAAATTATTTCAGACATAAGCTGGCGCTTGTGTATGAAATCACTTCGTTTAATGCACCCAAAAATCCTAATGATAATCTGCATTACCTGCAGGAACAGCTTGATGATTTTGTGTTCTATTCAATAATTACTCTCCTGAAATATTATGAAATAATGCTTCATGAGAATAATCAGAATAATTTCAAGTACGATATGAAAATGTTTGACTATGTAATGAAATTTCTTGAGAGTTATGACAGCACTGATAATCCTACACTTGAAATGTACTATTATATAATTCTTCTCGAAAATACGAAAGATGAAAAATACTTTTATAAACTCAAAGAACTAAAAAATAAATACAGAAACCAGCTCGATTCATTTAACAATTATATGATCTATCTTCATCTGGACGGATTTTGCGCAACGGCTTTTAACAAGCATTCCCGCACCGATCTTCTTAAAGAGCAATTTCTGCTTGCAAAAGAAAACTCAATGATAGATACAAATGAATTCAGGAAAGTACTTTACCCTGATTTTCTGAATGAAGTAAAAAAAGCAGTGCGGGTAAATGAATTCGAATGGGCTGAGGATTATATCGAAAGGTTAAAAGAAAAGCTTACTGACGAAAGGGAAAATACATTGAATTTCTGTTATGCTTACATTGCGCATAAAAAAGGGGAGTATGATAAAGCTCTTGAACTTTTTTCCCGGGTAAATTTTTCCAATTTCATTTTAAAGATCCAGGTGAAAATTCACCTTCTGCAGATCTTTTTTGATAAAAAATATTATGACGATGCATTGCTTATGATTGACACATTCAGACGTTACCTTGCCCGTGAAAAATCAATACTTGAATCGACAAAAATTTCAGTTCTGGAATTTTTAAAAATTACAGGAGAGCTGGTAAAAATTAATTCCGATATAAGAAGTAATGACAATGATTTTAAAATCAACGGACTTAAAGAAGATATAGAAAAGATGCAAAGCAACACATTCGGAATAAAACTCTGGCTGAGAGATAAAATTAATTCGACGGGCGGTTAATTATCGTAAAATTTATTTCTGTAAAAAATTCTTACAGCCCTTATTAAAAAACGCACTCTTTAAGGGTGCGTCTATAAAAAAAACTAAATTTTCGAAAGTCTGCCAAATCGTTGAATAACCTAAACAGATCTGTCTACGGAGTTATAACACTAACACCTAAAGCCGAATTATTTTCTACCAGAGAAATATCAGAAGCATCTACAATATCATCACCTGTAATATCAGTATTTACATATCCGCTTAAAGAAATCAAAGCATCATTTTCTATTCCGCTGAGATCCGAAGCATCGATTATTCCGTCCTGATTTATATCGCCGTTGTATGCTGCAAATCTGACCGGGGATGTATTCACCTGAACTGCATTGCTGCCGAAAGCTTGTGTAACTGTATTTGTAAAATTATATGAGATCGTTGAAAGTAAAACATAATTTACAACCGAACTGCTCCATGTCTCGATAGAGTTTCTGTGTTTAAAGACAATATAATAATTTCCCGATGGCGCATTGTAAAATTTAAATGAACCGACGTGTGATGTTTTATTCACAATCCCTTTGGCAGAATCTGTAATTGCATAAGGTGAAACAGAATTTCTAAGATACACCCTGGCTGTGTCGCTTTGATTCATATCATCAGATCCAACATTGTAAAATCCCTGTATTATAACTGTCAGATTCAATGTTCCGGCTACATTGTAATTTACAACAGCAATATTTGAAAGAGGTGAGACATTTCCGTGAATATCAACAGCGGCAACAGTATAATTGTAAGTTGAATCGTCAACCACAGCCGCATCGTCAAAATTATTCCCCCCTGATGTGCCGATCAAAATTCCGTTTTTGTAAATATTGTAAAGAAGCAGATCAGATTCCGTATTTGCATTCCATGTAAGATAAACTGAATTTATATCCGGAAATGCTGAAAGCAATGTTGGAGCAGCCGGTGAAATATTATCAACACTGTAAGCAGAAGTAATATTAGATTTCCAGAATTGATTCTGAACTGCAGTCTGCGCAGTGATCCTGAAAAATGTCGAGCCGCTGTTGCTTGTCATTGAGTCACTGTAAGTAAATGCAGAATACGAATACTGAGTATTGTAGTTCGCAGGAATGGTCGTAACCTGCTCCCATGCATAGCCGCTTACATTCGGCGGAACACTTCTCTCAATTAAGTAATTTGTGATAATGCCGCCGACTCTCTGATCATAACCGCTTCTTGTCCATTTCAGTAAAACTTTTCCGCCCTGATCAAAAGGAATATCTTTTGCATAATATAAATTTGGATTTGAAATTTGCGGGGTGGAAAATATAATATCTGCTCTTCCTAAAAAGGAATTATACAAAGTACCACCTACAATTACATCATCAAATCCGTCTTTGTTCATATCACCTGCAGGAGCTACTGAAAGACCAAAATAACTTTCGGCATCACCGGCAACAGTTACATCAGCAACATTATTCATAGTTACACCACCGTTATAAAAATATATTTTACCGTCAAAATCATCATAATTATAAGCACCGATAACAACATCATCATACCCGTCATTATTTGCATCACCCGCATTTGCAAGCGAATAACCGAAATATGAAGCTTCCGACTCACCGGTGAGAGTTACATCAACATTATTATTTGTAATTATTCCACCGTAATAAACATAGGTTCTGCCTGTACCTGTTAAATAAAAAGGAGCTCCGCAAATTAAATCACTGTAACCATCACAATTGACATCACCTGCCTGCGAGACACAATATCCAAATTTATCACCGGCAGTAACGCCATTAAATGTTACATCGGAATTTGTATTAAATGTCGAGCTTCCGAAATATAAAAATGCAGCTCCGGCATCCGAATTAAATCCCGGAGATCCTATCAATATATCTGAATAACCGTCACCGTTAACATCACCTGCAGATGAAACTGAATTTCCGAAATCATCATTTGCTGCAGATCCGATTAAAGTATAATCTTTATTTGTATC
The DNA here is from genome assembly GCA_036782915.1 of Bacteroidota bacterium. Taxonomy (GTDB): domain Bacteria; phylum Bacteroidota; class Ignavibacteria; order Tepidaquicellales; family Tepidaquicellaceae; genus JAEUSI01. Next base: position 4,619 of record DAIPYE010000218.1, read on the forward strand.
TATGACAGAACTTCCGTAAAATAAATATGCTCTTCCGGTATTAGTTGAATAACCAAAGGCCCCAACCAGAAAATCCGCGTAACCGTCTCCGTTTACATCACCTGCCTCAGAAACTGAGCTTCCAAACCTGC
>DAIPYE010000219.1:0-2770 GCA_036782915.1 Bacteroidota bacterium
CAGTTAAGTTCAAGGTTGTAGAAGCAATCCCCGGAATGTTGATCTGATCAAAAACAGCAGAATCGGCAGCACCTGTAGCATGATTCCAGAGAGTTCCAAGATAAGGAAGCGAAGATGAAGTATATGAACTGTCTGCGGAAGTCCCTATTTGAGTTGCAGTATTTGCAGGATCGGTTTGCGGAAAACCTGAAGAACTGCTGTCAACATACAAAGCCCAGATGTTTCCTGCAGGATTGAATGTAACTTTTATACTGAGATACTGATTAGAATAATCTCCTCCTGAGATGACATTTGTAAAATCAGAATTTGTATTTGTACCGCCTGTGAATTTTGCAAGTCTGATACCGTCACTGCTGCCGCTTTGACCGAGTATAACAGCATATCCATTACCTGTTGTTATGTCGGTAGTTGATTTTCCCAGAATAAATGCAATACCGTAATTGCTGTTGTCAAACCCGGATGGATCAGCTCTTGTCTGTCGCATATTTACTGCCCATACAAGCTGGGAAGCTGAAGTATTATACTGAGAAGGATAATCATTTAAACTGCCGGCATTTACATAAGCAAAATCTCTTCCGGTAGTTGTACTGCCTGATTTTAATCTGTTTGAGCTTAAAGAAATAGAAGTAGGAGCTGCGGTTTCTGTCTCCTGCCACAGCAATATATTCGGGGCAATTGTGTTGCCGAGAACATTATTATTCGGGCGGTTAAAATTATCAAGTACTGAAACTGCAAAATTATTTGATGCTCCGGTTGTAGATCCATTTGCAGAGGGGATACTTCCGTCTGTCTTATAATTGATAAGTGTTCCGCTTCCGTTGTAAGAATAAATTTTAAAATAATAACCTGTATTTGAATATAATCCGCTGAATGTGTAATTGTCAGCAGCATTGTATGAAATGTTTACAACCGCATATCCATCTGCTAAATTATAATCGTCTGTATATGAATTTCCGTCTGAAGGAGGAACAAAAGAGTTGGAATTATTTGCAACCAGTAAATATCCGGATGGAATTTGAACTCCCGGAACAGCGTCTGTCCAGCTTGTTTGAATTGAATTAGCTGTATTGTTTCCGGAAGCAAAATTTGTAATATGATTTGAAGGCTCTGCTGCAAGAATTCCGGAAACATGAGCATTTGTCTGAGGATAAACTGTTCCGTTTGTTTTATAATTTATCTGTGCACCTGTTCCATTATACGAATAAACAGTAAAGTAATAATCGGTATTTTGTACAAGATTATTAAAAGTATAATTATTCACATTTGCATAAGGAATATTCACAACAGCATATCCATCTGACAGATTTATGTCATCTGAATAAACAGAGCCGTCAACAGGAATTATATAATTATTTTTGTTAAATGCTACGATCAGATAGCCCGAAGGTAACTGGCTACCGGTTGCATCATTCCAGTTTAGCTGAATGTTGTTACTTGAAACTACGGATGACAGAGAGGAAATATAATTTGTTGGCTCTGCAGAATAAACCGGATTAAGTGTGGAAAGATCAACAAAGCTGATGTAATTCATATATTCAGGATGGTCGCTGAAAGGATTCCTGTTTTGCTGAATTGACTGAATATAATTATTTCTGTCAATTTCCCATTTATCCGGAGGATCCTGTTTACACCAGTCTAATAATAAATTTAAATCCTGCGGAGCTTCAGATAATGAAGGAAGTAAAGTATTGTTCAGCCAATTAAAATTCCAGGTTAAACTTCCAATTCCGTCATATCTGATACTCATATAAAGCAAAGCCCTTGCAGCATCTCCTTTATCACTGTCTCTGGGTTCATATACAATCTGTCCCAAAGTATTAGTTCCTACTTTACCTTCCAGATATTGATAAGTAACATTTGCTACTATCCCGAATGGGTGATTACTTCTTCTTCCATTTGCATTATTCTGATGAGCGGGAAATAAATGGTGTTGATCTGAATACTGATCAGTGCCGGTTCCTCCGGAAGGCATCCAGCTTTGAGCCCATGTATGTTCACGGCTCATTACACCCCAGGTAAAAGCTCCGGAGTAAATATGTTCATGACCAGTATATACACAGAACACGGATCGTGTACCGTTTCCATTATCCCGGGAAGCAAAGTTCGCTATATTTGTTTCATCAAACTGATCGTAAGAAATTCTTGTATAAGGACTTCTGATCCTGCTTTTTATATCAGTAATAAAACTTACATTTGAAGGATTTACAGAATTATAATATGTTCCGGTTCCGGGTTGTGAGAATGAACTCTGAATATAAAAAAGATTTATAATCAGATACAATGTTAGTAAACTTTTAAATGGGAAAAAATTATTCAAATTAATAATGGATAATTGGATTTATGGGGGAAAAATACCTCTTAGATATAAAATTGTATTGTTTTTAGCTATAATAGAAAATACGCTAATCTAATTCCAATTTCAATTGATTTTAATTCAGATTTGAGGTTTTGCATGCTTCGGTTTGATTTTTCGATGTTCAATTCTTTGACTTAAAAAAATACATTCTTTTTGCTATTTTAAAATAATTCAAAAAATTCAAATGAAACATACACATATTTTAAAAAATGCACCCGAAAAAGATAAAATCTACAGAGTAGAGTACAAAGGCAGCGGATTGTATGATGCAAAAGTTTTAAATTATGACGGCGGATGCTGGGCAAAGGTAAGGATTGAAAATGTGATTCCTTCTGAAAATGAAAAGATGTACAAACAGGGTCAGGAATTCGATCTGAAACTTGGATATTATTCATTATTCGAAACAGAAAATGC
>DAIPYE010000219.1:2870-4574 GCA_036782915.1 Bacteroidota bacterium
GAAGAGAAAGCAAAAGAAACAGATTGATATTATCTGAAAATGATTTATCATTATCCCTTTCGCAGGAAAAGCTGATCTTAAGCGGTTGGGGTGAAAAAGCATTTTACAAGACCATTGTAAAAAAAATAGTTTATAATTCAGATGAACTTGAAGTAGAAGGTTATCTGGCTTACCCGGAATTTATTACAGATAAGATTCCTTTAATAATCTGGAACAGAGGCGGAAACAGGAAGGATGGAAAGATCGATGATTTTTTGGCAAAAGGAATGTTTGGGGAAATTGCTTCATGGGGTTATGCAGTACTTGCTTCAAATTACAGAAAAGATGACGAGTTCGGAGGCAGAGATGTAAATGATATAATCAGTTTGATCGATTTATCAAAAGAAATTCCTTTTTGTGATGAAACAAAGATCGGGATGGAAGGCTGGAGCAGGGGAGGAATGATGACATATAAAGTACTCAGCAAAAACTCTTTAATAAAATGTGCGGTAATAATTTCGGGACTTGCAGATCTTTTCAGAAGTGAGGTAAACAGATCAGGATTGTCAAAAGTTTACAGACAGCTTTTCGGGACAGCAGATGAAAATGAATTTAAACTAAGAAAGGAAGACAGGTCAGCGGTTAATTTTGCTGACAGGATCTGTAAACACACTGATATACTACTTATTCACGGAACAGATGATTATAAGGTTTCAGTACAGGATTCGATAGAAATGTATGAGAAACTGAACTCTGCCGGGATACATTGCGAACTTGAATTAATTGAAAAAGGTGATCATTATTTAAAGAAAAACAGACAGGAAGTATCAGAGTTAAGAAGAAACTGGTTTGATAAATATTTAAAAAAAGATTAAAAGAAAGATTTTACCAAAATTATAAATAATAAGAATTTAAATAATATAAAAGAAAGGAATAAAATAAATGTATGATCCAATAATGGTACAGCCAATGCGTGACGAAGCAAAAGCAATTGGTTTTAAGGAAGTGTACACACCAGACGAAGTAAATACAGAATTGAAGAAAAGCGGAACAACACTAGTCTTTGTAAATTCCGTGTGCGGATGCGCTGCCGGAAAAGCAAGACCCGGTTTGTCAGCAGCTATTGACTGGGCAAAGGAAAACAATTTAATGCCAGATAACCTTATCACAGTTTTTGCAGGTATGGAAAAAGATGCAGTTAATGAAGCAAGGAAATATTTTAAAGGTGAAGTTCCTACATCTCCTCAAATGGCATTATTGAAAGACGGAGAACTTTTGCATATGATACAGAGACTTGACATTGAGAATAATGATGCAAATGCAGTTGCAAATAAAATTGCCGGAGCATTAAAACAATATTGCAGTAAAGAAACATCTGCCGGTTAAAGAATTATTTCCATTGAAAATTTTTTAATTATCCGGAGCAGAAAATCTCCGGATTTTTTTTAAAAGGAATTAAAATAGTAATTCAGGCAGTTTATATACATCAAAGAAATTTTTCGCATAATATTAAATTAATTACTGATTTCAAAAGAAATAATAAGTTAAATATTCAAGACTTGAAAAAAGTAATAATAGAATATAAGTTGAAACGTTTAAAAATCGTCTTGTGAAAATTTCTGATAAATAAAATTTTTGTAAAGAATGAAATAGTTTCCCAAAAATTATTTCATTAAAATTAAACAGGGTATAAATCAAATGGACAGTAACTTTTCAAACAGAGTT
>DAIPYE010000220.1:0-3967 GCA_036782915.1 Bacteroidota bacterium
TCTTGTCCAGTTGCTGCCGTTATTTGTGCTTTTGAAAACACCGGCAAGTATATGCCCGGAAAAAACATCATTGTTCCTTGAAGTAAGTTTTCTGATCAGACCTCCCGATAAACCTCCGCCGGCTGAAATCCATGAGTCTCCGTAATTTGTTGAATAAAAAACACCGCTCCCTGTTGATGCAAAAATTCCATTATTGGTAACTGTCAGATCCGTTACGTAAGTGGAGTTTAAACCAGAATTTACAGCTATCCAGTTTGCTCCGTTATTATCAGATCTGAAAACACCTGATGTCTGAGTGCCGGCAAAAATGAAATTATCTTTGACTGCAATTTCTGTAATTGCAAAAGAATCAGGATTGCCTGTCAAAATCCATTGAGATTTTAATCCGGTACAAAATGAAGATAATAAAATAATTAATGAGAGAATTTTGAAGTTCATATCAATAAGGTTTTTAAAATTCTAAATGAAATTTAGTCATTGATAATTTACTTTTTTTACTTTTTAATCGCTGGGCTTAGGACGAAGTTTAAAAATTCATTTCCCGCTTCACCGAACCACGGTCAAACCACTCTTCACAAGATTTGCCATGCTTGTTATCTGTTCAGCTAAGCCGGCTACATACATGAAATTACTTCCCACTAACATTGTATTCCCTGTATCCGGATTAAAAGCTGCAATATCCATATAACTCAGATGCGCGCCATTGTGACCATAGCCGAGACCGGGAATGTATGCGATACCTAATCCGTATGCATCACCACCAGTTCCCGTCGGGAGAACCTGTTTCATCAGTTCAACATTCGCCTTATTCACACCTGCATTTCCCTTTAATAACAAATTTATCCATTTTGCAACATCAGAAGGAGATGAGATCAGATTTCCTTCTGCAACATTTGCTGACATGTTATCCTGTGCTGTTATTATCATACTTCCGTTTTCATAAAGGTAGGATGCAATTCCCGGTGAAGGAATTTGCATATCGCTTCCATTCCAGGGAGAGAAAGTATTGTTAAGTTCCAGTGGAATGAAAAAATTCTGCCGTAAAAATTCGGTGTAAGTCATTCCCGAAGCCCGCTCTATAATTTTACCCAGAGTACTGTATCCTGTATTTGAATAATGATATTCATTTGGATTAGGAGCAAAATTATATAAGTTTTTTAGAGAACCTATACCTGCCAGTTCATCAAAAGTAAAAGTGTGTTCATTATTTCCGGGTAAACCTCTGACATAATCTGCATAAAATCGCCCTGCATAAGGCTGCTGTAAGTTTGCGGGAATGATCTGGTTTTTAAGGTCAAATACACCTGCTCTATGCTGTAATAGTAATTCAATGGTGATTTGATCCTTGAAAGGAAGGTTCCAGTTTGCATCATCCGGAACATAAGGAGAGTTTGTGCCCGGCATGTTCATTGTGATATTATCGTAAATATTAATTTTCCCCTGCTGATGCAGAAGCATAATGGAAGCGGCAGTGAATGTTTTGGTAATGCTTGCAATTCTGTAATGATAATCAGAGTTAAAATCTGAACTTACATTGCTCGATACAAAAAAATTATCGGCAGCAGTAGCAATTTTCAAAAAAAATCCGCCTTCAGTAATGTTATACTGAGATTGATAATAGTTGGTAAGGCTGTCAGTCATGTTTTGAAGAAGAGCATTCGTGTTATCTGTATTATTATTCTCAACAGTTGAATCGGTACAGGATGCAAACCAAACACTAAAAATTAAAAACAGAATGAATTTTATTTTCATATGGATTTTTTATTTTTTTACATCTCTTTCCCAAGCCAGTGCTGGGAAAGCAGCAGGAAATTAAACTCAACTGTTTCAGAACATTTGACCCTAACCTGCAATCAGTGTCAATCCTTCATGAGCGAGCTCAAGAGTTTCGATGGCAACTTCCGAACTCTTTGCGTTAAGATCCGGTCCGGAATACTTTACCGGAAAAGAATTGCGGGCTTTCCATGTCATAACAGGCTCATGATTTTCATTCAGAAGTGAAATTACAATATCTCTTCTTTCGACAGTTGACTGACGTATCGTATTTATCCATTTATAAAAATCAGTATCACCTTTTACGATACCTCTTTTTAAAATAATGTTACTGTACTTTATCAGTCCGGGCATTTTTGTAACGCTTTGAACAGGGCTTGAACCGGAACGGTATTCGATGACATCTATTATGATGTCAAGACCTGTAACCTCCGTAAATCCGACATTTTCACCGCCCCATTGAACGATGAAATGATAATTTGGCAAAGGATATCCCATAATCTTATAATAAATTCGTTTAAAAAATTTCTTTAGGTGATGAATCAATTTCTTTTTTTCTTAAAATAGATTATTAATTTTCTATTTTCAATTATTAACAATACCAATAACTTTTTTTACCACAAATACACAAAGGCACAAAGGCAATAAGTTTTCAATTTCAAAACATTTACTTCGTGTCTTTGGGACTTTGTGGTAAAAAGATGTTTTGAAACAGTCTCATCATGCGGAGGTAGCTAACGCAATTGTTCAAAAAATTTCTTATTATACTATCTGAAATTGTTCAGACAGTCCTGATTCTTTTAACTTTTTCCGGATGTAGAATTTTTAATGATTCATTAATTTTTTTGACGATCCATTCCTTGTTCAGAATTTTTATTTCGGGAGTAATTAAAAGTTTAAGTCTTTCAAGCTCGATTATGTTTTTACCGGATCTGTACAGTATCACTTTGCTGAAAAATTTATGAAAATTAGAATAAGATTCTTTTTTATTATCCGGAAGTAATTTGTTGTTTAAAAGAAACTGGCGGAAAGCTTCCATGGAAGAATCAAGCGAATCTTCAGAATTCATTTCATAATAGATCATTATCTGAAGGATCTTCGCATCAAATTTCATATAGAGTTCATCAAATTTGATCTTTGAAAGTAACTCAAGAGATTTTGCAAAATTATTCATTTCAAATTCATACAAAGCAAGATTATAAAAGTAAACATTGTTTTTCGAATCAGAGGGCAAAATGTCTTTAAAGTTTTCCATGAAATCCTTTACCCATTTAAATTCCTTAAGGTCAAGCGCAAGTCTGACACGGTTCTTAAAATATACCGGACTGACCATTCCTTTAATCAGATATGAACCTGTCCGACTTTCTTCTTTGTATATCTCAAATTTTTCTTTCAGGAAATCTTTATTGCCGGCTGCAATTCTTCTGTTACAGTAATTTGTAAGGTTGATATAAATTTCATCAAGGTCATCGGAATGTAGAGAAATTTTTAAAAGTTTAAGTTTTTCTTTTGTTTTAAAAAAATATTTATCTTGTTCATTACCTTTCAAAAGATTCAGAACAAAATAATATAATTCTATTAAAGGATTTTCAGCTAATATTTCATTATTAATTAAAGTTACCATTCTTTCAAAATGGTCTGTCTTAATTTCCTTTTTATAAATTATCTGAAGGTTAAGAATATTTATGTAAATCCTAAGGGAATTAATGTAATAAAAAGAAGAAAGATTGTCATAAACTTTTTCAAACTCAGCTTTATGCAGAAATTTTTCAAAAACCCCTGCATGTGACTGGGATAAAAAGAAAATATTTTCATATCCCAGACGAAATTTATTATAAAAATATTCTTCTGCATTTAACCCGTCTGAATCAAGATCTTTCGTCAGTTTTAAGAACATTTTATCCAGAAACTGATACTGTTTCTTATTCATCAGACCCTGAAGTAATTTATATTTGAAATCAGTTTTGTTGTTCTCAAAACTTTTATAAGCGCAGAATTTCCTTGCAAGTTCGTTAAGATTATGAACCAGCACCCTGAAATTGCTGTCATTATAAACTTTCCCGGGAAAGAGTTTAGCGTAAATATTCTTTTTGGAAATTGCATCGTCATTAAATTCAGGGTAATATTTCTGCAATACTGTAAAAAGATTTATTACAGAATTTTTTTTATTGAAGTAGGGTGAAATTATGAACTC
>DAIPYE010000220.1:3977-4500 GCA_036782915.1 Bacteroidota bacterium
TATGAGAGAATTGTTGTGCATTCGGTAATTTTTATTTTAAATATAATTTTTACAGAATGTTTTAACAATGTTAATTGAGTGAGCCGTGAGACGCTTGCCCGCCTATGGCAAGTGTCTCATAACTTTGATTTTTACCACTAAGTCACAAAGTCACGAAGATTAAAATTTGAAAATATTAGTCTTTGTCCCTTTGTGTCTTGGCGGTGAATATTTTTCAATAGTTTTGTGACAGACTCCTATGGCGGGTGAGACGGGAGATGGGAGATGGAAGACGCGAATTGAATTTCGATAGTACTATCTTTTAATAAATTAATGCTGCTTAATCTGATTATGAAAAAATGAAGTTAACATTTCATTAACAAAATTAAATTGAATTGCCATAAAATATTGCGAAAAATGATTGAAATCGAACTAAATTTATATTTTTGAAAATTAAATGACATAACATTTTAAAAATCTTTTACTTGTCAGACTGACTTCACATTAATAACTTTGCACAGTTATTTATTAAATTAAAAATCAC
>DAIPYE010000221.1:0-4482 GCA_036782915.1 Bacteroidota bacterium
GTTTTTAAATTTTTTGCTGAATGTTTTCCTGTAACTTACTTATCACAAACGGAACTCCGGTCAGAAAGAAGAACACTGTCATGACCTCATGATCTCCGAAGCTCCATTCGAAAATACCCGAGATCTGAAATGAGATCATGACAAGTATGCTTCCAAGAAGAAGCATTTTTTTTACAGGATCAGTTGACTGTCTGTAATATTTTATTTGTTTTAAAAAAATTGAAAGGAACATCCCTATGTATGAAAAGAATCCGAATATACCTGTAGTGGCAAGGATCATTATAAAATTATTGTGAAGATGCACCCCTTCAGCTTCAGATTGAGGAATACTGTAAGTTGAGTAAATCTCCTTTATATGTGAATCTGCAATTCCGGTCAGCGGATGATCAGCAAACATTTTCAATCCCACATCCCACATCCTGAGTCTTGTTGCATTGCTCTGATGATTTAAATCAATTATGCTTGCAGTTCTTTCTGTAAAAGCTGAAGGCAGAATGAGCCATCCTGCAATCAGGACAATAAAGAATGCCATAAGAAATTTTTTATTCGCAACGATTCCGTAAATTACAAAACAAATAAATAATGCCAGAAAAACATTCCGGGATTGTGTCAGGATCATAGAAATAAACACAGGAATTAGAATTGAAAGAATATATTTCTTTTCTATAATAAATTTGTCTTTCAAAAATAATAAGGGAAATAAAGAAAGAAAACTTATCATCTTGATCTCGCCTGATGTCAGGGGATAATTAAAATAGTCTATTCGTATTTCTGAAAATGGCATCTGGTTGATCATCGATCCGAATTTAACAGCATACTGTATCAGCTCGATAATTGAAATAATTGAAACTGCAGATATATTTAGAAGTAATAATCTGCAGAGAGTTTTAAAGTCAATGATCTTTATAATTGAAACATAGAAAATCAGAAAAAGCAAAAGCCGTTTAAGATTATTGAATGCTCCTTCGGGATATAAAGCAAAGAATCTTGACAGGATCTCAAAAAAAATATAAGCCAGTATAAAATAATTGACAATCTTTATTTCGGAGAAAAGATCTTTGTCATAATTAATTTTTCTGTCCGTAATAATCTGAATCAGCCACAATCCTGTCCATAATCCGAAGGCAATGGACGAAACAGCAATAGATATACTGACTGCAGCAATTTGTATTGCAAGAAGAGTAAGAATAATTTTATCAAGATGTACAGAGTATTTATTTTGTTTGATACTTTCCAATATTATTTTCTGAACCTTTTTGTTAGCGGCTGAATGAATATAAGTATTTTTCTTACCCAGTCAGGTTTCTGTGCGTTAAGCTTTGCGTCAAAATTCCAGTTGCTTTCAGAGATCCTTTCCTTCATAACTTCCGGATGTGTTTCATTAAACATTTTTAAATTTCCCAGATCATCGTAATTCTGAAACTTTGAAATGTTTTTTTCCGCAACTTCATCAGAATTATAAAGTCTTTCAAAATCCTTTCTCTTATTAATAAGTTTATCCGGCGGCCTGACCCAGCCGTAATGATAAATTTTTGCCTTAATATCTTTATACAATATTTTGCTTCCGTCTTTATGTCTGAAGTCCATCGCATCACCCCAGGAAACTATATTCTCAGATCTTTTAATTATTCTGACTTCTCTTAAATACCAGTTTCTGTAATTATCCTGAACGTAATCATAGCTTCCGTAAAAATGTTCATACTTAAATCTTAATCCTTCGACACTTTTATCATTTTTGTATTTTATCATCGCTGATCTGACTTCATCGTAATATTTCTCATGCAATATTTCATCACCCTGAATATAAAAGCACCAGTTGCCTGTGCATTCCTTCAAAGCTTTATTTGTTTCAACTGATAAAACTTTTCCGTCTTTCAGATCCATATCCCATTCGCTTTCGATTATTCTTATCTTCTTATCGTTAATGGATTTTACAGTTTCTAAAGTATTATCATCTGAATATCCGGCATTCACGATCATCTCATCACAAAGGGGAAGTATTGAGAGTATAGCTTCTTTAAATGGGTATGCGTATAAATTCCCGTTTCGGACTATTGTAAATCCGGAAATTTTCATTTTGTTAAATTAGTTTTCCTGATGTCTGAACTGAAGTTCATAAAGTTTTTTATATAAACCGCTTGTGAGTAAAAGCTGGTTGTGTGTTCCTGTCTCAACGATCCTGCCTTTTTCAAGAACTACTATCTTATCTGCATTCTGAATTGTTGAAAGTCTGTGAGCAATGACAATGGAAGTTCTTCCTTTCATAAGAGTCTCTATTGCCTGTTGCACAAGTATTTCCGATTCAGTATCCAGTGAAGATGTTGCTTCATCCAGAATTAATATCGGAGGATTTTTTAACAACGCTCTTGCAATTGAAAGCCGCTGTCTTTCTCCTCCGGAAAGTTTTACTCCTCTGTCGCCGATTACAGTGTCATATCCTGTTTCAATTTTTTCAATGAACCTGTGGGCATTTGCTGCTTTTGATGCTTCTATAATTTTATCCATGGGAATATCCGATTCGCCGTATGCAATATTGTTTTTGATGGTATCATTAAACAGAATCGTTTCCTGTGTAACTATACCCATGAACTTCCTTAATGAATTTATTTTTAATTTCTTAATGTCGGTTCCGTCAATTAATAAATTCCCTTCAGTCAGATCATAAAATCTGGGAATAAGATCTACAAGTGTTGATTTGCCTGCTCCGCTCGGACCTACTATTGCAACTATCTCTCCTTTGCTAATACTTAAATTTACATTTTTTAAAATATCATCACTCTTTTCATATTTAAAAGAAGCATTTTTAAAAACTATATCAGATTTGAAATTATCAAGTACTAAAGCATCAGGCGCATCAGTTATTTTAATTTCTGTATCAAGTATGCTGAAAACTCTTTCTGCTGCTGCCGTTCCTTCCTTGTAGCTGTTGAACATTTGTCCGAATAATTTCAGGGAAGGCATCATTTGAAAAAATATTGCAAGATAAAATATGAATGCTCCCGGAGTCATGTCGCTGCTGCCTGCAATTATCTGCTGTCCGAAAATATAAAGTATTATTACAATTGTTATCACTCCAATGAATTCAGAGATCGGCGAAGCCAAAGCGCGTTTCCTGTAAATTTTTACCAGCAATTGAAAATATGAATCATTTTCCTTTTCGAATTTTTGCTTTTCATAATTTTCCATCCCGAATGCTTTTACAACTCTTACAGCTCCCAGTGTTTCATCCAGAGTTGCAGTAATGTCAGATATTTTTTCCTGAGATTTAATGCTGCTGCGCTTCAAGGAATTTCCAACCCTGCTTAAAATTATTCCTGTTAAAGGTGCAAGTAAAAATATTATAAGAGTAAGCTTCCAGTTGAATAAAAATAATACTACAGAATATACTATTATCGAAGGCGGATCTCTGAAGAGACTGTTCACAACCGCGATCAGTGAATCTTTAATTATCTGAACATCATTGATCATTCTCGATATTAAATTACCTTTTCTTTCTTCCGTAAAAAAACTTAACGGAAGATCCAGATAATGTTTATACAAAGCGAATCTGAGATCTTTCAATATTCCCTGTTCGACTACCGACATATAATAAGTCTGAAGATATATGAAAAGATTCTTCAGGAAAAAAGTAATAAGAATAAGAAGGCAGAGATATTTCAACACATCAATTTTGTCATAATCCCTGATAAGATATGCAAAATTATGAATGATAAAATCTTTCAGATCAAATATTGAAGTAACTTCAGTTCCGGATGGAGTCTGAGGTTTATTATTAAAAAGAAGATCGATGAAGGGAAAGATGAGTATTACTGAAAGCAAACTGAAAATGACAACAAGTATTGTAAAAATATTTGCAAAGACTAATTGCTTTAAATAAGGCTTAACATATTTTAAAATTCTTCTGTAATAATTCATTTACTTTTTTTTATTTTGCAATTCATAGATCTTCATATATGTCAGTGATTTAGTGGTCATGTGAAATAACGAAATCATAAGCCCTTCAGTGCCGTCAAGAAATCCAAGCTGAAAAATATATTTTTTTAAAAATTCCAGTTTGGGTTTGACTAATAAATACATTAAGCCGATTTTTCTTTTATTAACTTTTTCAATTGCTGATAAAGAAGAATAATGATTTATCTTTTCTGTGTATTCCGAAACTGAATTTGCAGTATAATGGATTATATGATTCTGCAATTTTCCCGTTTCTCCTTTTACCTCATAGCTTTCATGAATAAGCCTGTTGCTGACAAATGCGTTCTGTTTTCTGAATAATCTCATCTGAAGATCCGGATACCATCCGCAATGCCTGATCTTTTTTCCCAGGAAATAATTTTCTCTCGGAATAAAAAATCCGTTTTCTGAAATGCTGTCACGGGAAATAAGTTGTCTTATCTCTTCTTTGAGTTCACTGCTGCATCGTTCATCAGCATCAAGTGAAATAATCCATTCGGTTGAAACCTTTGTCAAAGCAAATTTTCTCTG
>DAIPYE010000222.1:0-4477 GCA_036782915.1 Bacteroidota bacterium
AGATAAAAAAGAATAAAAATTGTTTTGACAAGTTTTATTTAATTTGAAAATGTTTTGAACAAATTCGTACAAAAGTGTTTATTTAAGTAATTCAATAAATTTCGTCTGATTATTGACATAGCTTTTTAAAACGATTTGAATGGATCTGTAATTTTTTCCTTTCCGGATAATATTAAAGAATAAAATAAACCTTTATATTTCACTAAAGGCGGAAATTTAATTTATATGTGAAGTATAAAATTGTTATACCTTATATTTTATTTTAAATATTCGTAATTTTATGGTAAATATTTTAACTAACCTTCACCTAACCAAAAAAAAATAAATTATGGCAGCTTTAAGATTAGGAGACACTGCTCCGAATTTCAGTGCAAAAACTACAGAAGGCGATATCATGTTTCATGAATGGCTTGGCGATAAATGGGGTGTGTTATTTTCTCACCCGGCTGATTTTACACCTGTTTGTACAACAGAACTCGGAATGGTAGCTAAACTTAAGGATGAATTTGACAAAAGGAATGTAAAAGTAATTGGTCTCAGCGTCGACCCGCTTGGTTCACACGGCGACTGGATAAAAGATATTAATGAAACTCAGAATACAACAGTTAATTTTCCGATGATCGCTGATGATAATAAATATGTATCTTCGCTTTACGATATGATTCATCCAAATGCAGATGATAAACTTACTGTTCGTTCTGTTTTTGTTATCGGTCCGGACAAAAAGATTAAACTTACTCTTACTTATCCCGCATCTACCGGAAGAAATTTCAATGAGATTCTCAGAGCTATTGATTCACTTCAGCTGACAGCTAACTACAGCGTTGCAACACCTGTTAACTGGAATGACGGAGATGACTGTATTATCGTAAATTCTATCAATGACGAGGATGCAGCCAAAAAATTTCCAAAAGGATTTAAAAAAGTTAAGCCTTATCTGAGATTAACTCCTCAGCCGAATAAATAATCTTTCTGTTTTGAAAAATCAGGTGATCGGATTTAAATTCCACTTCACCTGATTTTATTTTAAGTATAAAATTATATCTTTATTTAAATTTCATAAAAAAATCATTTCTCTAACTCTTCCTGATTTGCATTATTTCCGTTTATTCTTATTTAAAATATAAAAATATTTAATATCAAAATATTGTTTTTCAAATCTCATATATTCCCGCAAGCACAATGCCCTACAGCTAATAAAAGAAATCCGTTAGTTTTAAATTAAATCTCAGTTTATTGGGTACAATTTTTTATAAAATAACGGATCAGACAAATTAAAACTAAAAAATAACTTTAACTTAAATATTCTTAAGTTTAATTTATGAAAAAAAAATTTTAACCCCGAATGAAACCTGAATTTGATCTGAATAGAAAAACATTTGAACTTCCTCCAGCCGGTCCCGGACTTGGCACTCCTGAAGAGCATGATCTTTTTGAAAAGATCCAGCTTAATATGGCTTCACAATATGAAAATATTTTCCCGGATGATCTTGCCCCGAGAACAGTTGTTATTAATCCGTCTCTCACACTTGATGCTGAAATTCTTTCCAAAATAAGAGGTTCGATACATTACGAAGAAAGGCTTCTTTGCCTTTTGATGCTTTTGCGTTTACCGCGGACAAAAGTAATTTATCTTTCAAGTATGCCGCTTTCAGATGTAATTATTGATTATTATCTGCATCTGTTACAGGGAATTACAGGTCTACATGCAAGAAACAGGCTGACTATGCTGAGTTGTTATGATCTTTCAAAAAAATCCCTGACTGAAAAAATTCTTGACCGACCAAGGCTTATTGAAAGAATAAAAAGTCACATTACCGATCCTTTATCTACTCATCTTACCTGTTACAATATCACTCCTCTTGAAAAGTCTCTTGCCGTGAAACTGGGAATTCCTATATTTGGCACTGATCCTTCAAAATTTTATGAAGGTTCGAAATCCGGCGCGCGCAAAACTTTCAGAGCCTGCGGAATAGATATGCCGGATGGAGACGAAGACCTGAAAACCAGGGAAGATATCGCTGCTTCGCTTGCCAGACTTAAAAGAAAAGATCCCGCACTCCGGAAAGCTGTCGTGAAGATGAATGACGGATTCAGCGGAGACGGAAATGCTATTTACAGATATCCGGAAATGAAAATTGATGAATCCCTTGAATCTGTTATTCTGAAAAATCTTGACGATAATATCAGACCGGTTTCAAAAGATGTCAGTAAAGAATTGTTTTTTGAGAAATTTTTTGAAATGGAAGGTATTGTAGAAGAATTTCTGGAAGGTGAGATCAAAGTTTCTCCTTCTGTGCAATGTGTAGTCGGAACAAACAAGATTGAGATCGCCAGTACTCACGATCAGCTGCTTGGAGGAGAAGACGGACAGATCTTTCTCGGTGCAATTTTCCCGGCTGATATCGAATATGCTTCAGCACTTGCAGAGATGGGACAAAAAGTTTCGGATCATCTTTCTTCAAAAGGAGTACTTGGCAGATTTGCAGTTGATTTTATTTCGGTAAAGCAGGAAGACAACAGCTGGAAACATTTTGCCATTGAGATCAATCTCCGTAAAGGCGGTACTACTCATCCTTTTATGATGATTCAGTTTCTTACTAATGGTTTTTACAATGCTGAAAAAGGTGTTTATGTCACAGCAAGCGGAAATGAAAGATATTATTTTGCATCGGATAATGTTCAGAACGATATGTATATCGGCATAACGCCATTAGATCTGATTGACATAGCAATGTTTCATAAGATCATGTATGACGGTGCTTCACAGGAAGGTGTTGTTTTTCATCTTATAGGAGCTTTATCTGAATTCGGAAAACTCGGATTAGTTTGTATCGGAAGCACTCCGGAAAGAGCTAAAGAATTTTATGACAATACGATTCGTGTTCTTGATTTTGAATGCAGTAACTGACTTGGACAATAATTTTTTAAAGTTTAATTACTTTTTATCAGACCTATCTAAAATATAACAGAATAAATTATCAGCCAGATTTTGTTTGGTAACTGAATACTGCTTTCTGCTTATCAAACCCTCATCCTGTTTAAAGAAAAATTCGTTATTATCATTTTTGAAAATGATCCTTTTAAGTGAGTCGTTATAACTGATATCATATACATTTTCAGGATTTTTTGAAGGATGTTTATTTCCGTCATTTATCTGTGATTTATCAGGCGGGTATTCAATATAATACTTACCCATTCCTGAAATACTGATTACATTTTGAATGTGATCTTTAATAATAGAAAAATTTAAGGAAGAAAAACAGTTTTCTGCATTTGTTATTTCAGGATTCTTTTCAACTGAACATGATGAAATGAAAAATACATTTAATGCAAAAAGTAATATTTTAATCATTTACTTCAGCAGTTTAATATTGAAAACAAGTTTTTTAACTGATTCAGATTTATTTTTCAGTCTTTAGATTAGCTGAAAATAATTTAAAAATTAAAACCTCCGGAACTTTCAGATTAAAGTTTACAATTTTAATATTTCTGTACTTTGAGTCTGAATCCCCCGGAGGCTGATATTCATTCTGACGAATAAAATTTGAAACATGTCAGATAATCACATTCTTTTAATTCACAAAATCCCCAAACTTTGTTACAGCAAGTTCTTTCAATGCAATTTCTGACTGTTCTTTATTTGGTGGAACTCCGTGCCATTTATAATTATCTTCCATAAATGAAACTCCTCTTCCCATAAATGTTTTTGCAATGATGACTTTTGGTTTTCCTTTAAAAGCTTTTGCTTTGTCAAAAGTATCAAGTATCTCCTGCATATTATGTCCGTCAATTTCAAATACTTCCCAGCCGAATGCTTTGAATTTATCTGCAAGCGGTTCCAGGTTCATTACATTTTCAGTACGGTTATCGATCTGACAGAAGTTTCTGTCAATGATCATGGTAAGATTATCCACTTTATGATGAGCGGCTGTCATCATTGCTTCCCATATCTGGCCTTCGTTTAATTCTCCGTCACCGTTGATGCAGTATACATAATTATCCTTTCCGTTCATTCTTAATCCGAGTGCAGTTCCCACTGCAATTGAAAGTCCCTGACCCAATGAACCAGATGTGATCTCAACTCCCGGAACTCCGTGTGTATGTGCCGGAGCCGGATGCCCCTGTAATCTTCCGTTAATTTTTCTTAATGTTTTCAGTTCGTCAATTGAGAAATAACCTCTCCTTGCTAAAGTTGCATACCATACCGGAGCAATGTGGCCGATTGATACAAATAAATAATCTCTGTCATTCATTTCCGGTTTTGTATCGTCTAATTTTAATTTATTGAAATATAAAGCTGTAAAAATATCAGCCATTCCCAGCGGTCCACCGGAATGCCCTGTTTGTGAAATCGTCAGCATATTAATTATGTCTCTTCTGATCTGTCTTGCCATTTCATTGAGATCTTCGATTTTTGTTAAATTTGGATTTGCGCTCATGTTTATTTTATTGGTTGATTAGTTATTTTGTAAAT
>DAIPYE010000223.1:0-4459 GCA_036782915.1 Bacteroidota bacterium
CCTGACTTTCTGACAATGAAATACTCTTCTGTTGAAGTTTCATTTTCAACACATACAGCCAAAGGAATTACAAAAAAAGATATAGATATTGCAAAAGACATAGAAACTTTAAATTTTTAATTAAAAAATTAGATGAGAAATATTTTATTAATTTTCATTCTCTTAATTTCCAATATACAATCAATTGCTCAAACTACTGATTCAGTTTCAGCGCCTGCTGATATTACATTAATAACAGGATTTGTAAAGGGAGAAAAAGATAAATTACTTTCAGGAGTAAACATAGTGATAAAGGGGACAATCGACGGTGCAACCTCAGATGATAAAGGTTATTTTGAATTTGAAACTGAAGAAACAGGACAACATAGTTTATTATTTACATTGTCTGAATATTCAAACAAGAACGTCCTAATTGAGATCATTCCGGGAAAAAATATAAATCTGGAAGTTAAGCTTTCAAAAGAAGAAGTAAAGACTGAAGAAATATTGGTAACAGCGAGTTCATTCACATCAGGCTCTAATACTGCAGTAACATTAACGCCTCTTGAAATCGTCAGAATTCCGGGAGCAGATGCAGATATATACAGAGCAATTACAACTTTTCCCGGATCAAATCAGGTAAATGAAGGCAGCAGAATAACTGTAAGAGGAGGAAATCCCAATGAAGTTCTCACTATCATAGATCAGGCATCATTGTATAATCCGTTTTTATTTGATGAAACCTTTAATGTTTCATCCTATTCCACCGTAAATCCGTGGGGTTTAAAAGGTATAAATTTTACAAGCGGAGGATTTTCCGCAAAATACGGAAATGTATTATCAGCTGTACTGGATCTGAAGTCTTATGATATGCCGCAGTCGACAGGAATGTTTGCGTGGCTGGGGCTGGCAAATGCCTCACTTGACGGAGTGTATGTTTCAAAGAACAGAAATTTCGGAGCAACATTTTCTTTGGGAAAATTATTTTTAGAACCATATTTTGCCATAAACGGAAAATATTCTGATTATTCTCCCATTCCTCAGTCAAACCAGCTTGGAGGAACACTTTCGTATAAAATAGGTTCGACCGGAAATTTAAAATTTTATGCAAATTACAATGATGATAAGGTTGGAATATTCAATGCAGGACCTACATTTGAAGGATTTTTCAATACAAATTCAAAAAATGTTTTTACAAATTTAAAATTAATGGTAGCACCTTCATCATCGACTTTATTAAATGCAGGAGTTTCATTCAGTTCGTATGACAGATATACAAATTACGGAATACTAAATACTTCAACCAAGGAAATTTATTCAAAGGGAAGAGTTGATTTTACAAAGAATGTAACCAGTAAGATTGACATAAATACCGGAGTTGAATATGAATATAACGGTTACGAATTCGGAGGAACCGTTCCCCAGTTTTCATATAATTTAAATCTTAATGCACCGGCTTATCTGGTAAATACAGATGAAAACTCAGGAAGAATAGGAGCTTACATAGAATCGCAGATCAAACTTTCAAACAAAGTTTTTGTTATTCCCGGAATCAGATCAGATTATCAGACTTTATCAGAAAATATAAGTTTTGATCCGAGAATATCTTTTGGCTATCAGCCGGCACATAATAATTCCATAAGGGGAGCTTTTGGAGTATATCATCAGAATCCAAAAATAGATTATTTTTTAAGAACTCCTGAGAATGATCTTAAACCTGAAGATGCTCTGCATTACATTTTAGGTTATGAATATAATAATGACAACAAAATAATATTCAGAGTGGAAGGTTTTTATAAAGATTACGGAAATCTGGTTTTATTTAATCTCAGAGATCTGTATTACAGGTCAGAAGGTGAAGGCTATGCAAAAGGAGTTGATGTTTTTATTAAAACTAAGATCGCAAATAAATTCACAGGATGGATCTCATACTCTTATCTGGATTCAAAAAGAAAACAATACGAAGCCCAGAATCTTGTTCCTTCAAAATTTGACATTACAAATACCATGTCTCTTGTCGGAAGCTATAATCTTTCAGATCAGATAGTTTTTGGTGCAACACTAAAAATGTCAACAGGTGAGCCTTATACACCGGTAATCGGCAGCTATTATGATAATAATCAGGGAGTTTATGTTCCGGTCTACGGCGAGACAAACAGCGATAGATTTCCAAATTATTCACGGGTGGATATTAATGCTCAATATATTTTTTCTTTGCTTGGGAAATTTACTGTTGCTGTATTAGCATTCAATAATATTTTCAATCAAAATAATATTTATGACTATACTTATAATTATGATTATACTGAAAAAAGAGAAATAATTACAAATAACAGAAGAACAGTTTATCTTGGTCTGGGAATGCAGTTCTAAACAGTTTCAAGTTACGGGTTTCAAGTTACAAGTTATCAACGTTTAAATGAAATTAAAAAATTAAGTTAATTTTAAATTAAAAAATAAAAAGGAGAGAGAAATGAAAAGTAAAATTTCCGTTGCAGTGATATTAGTATCGCTGTTTTTTCTGAATGTAATAAGTTATGCTGACAGTGATTTCGACAAAGCAATGCTGAAAGCGAAAAAAAGTCTTAAGGAAGCAATGGACAAAGGTGATGAAGCAAAAATAATTAAAGCCCGCGGACAGTTTGAAAGAATTCTTCAGTTGAAAAAAGATGTCTGGCTAGTGAATTATTACATGGCATTATCGGATTACGGTCTTGCAACTACCGGAATGGGAAGCAATGACACTGAAAGAATAAAAAAATACACTCAGTCAGGGATAGATGTTCTGAATAAATCAATTGATGAAAATCCGGAATTCGCAGATTCTTATATTTTACTCGAAACATTAAATTTTAACAGATGGCAATATGAACAGGATAAAATGCAGGAAATAATTTCAGCTACTCAAAGCGCGGACGCAGAAGCAAAAAAACTTGAGCCGAATAATCCGAGACTTTCTCTCATTAACGGAATTGCAAGTTTTTATACACCTGAAGCATTTGGCGGAGGCGTCGCAATTGCAATACCTTTACTTGAAAAATCCCTTCAGGAATTCAAAACAAGAAAAGAGAAGAAAGATATTTATCCTGACTGGGGACAAGATCTTGCAATTGGTTATCTTTCCATGAGCTTGATAAAAAGAAATGACGACGGAGATATATCAAAAGCAAAAGAATACATTGATACAGGTCTTAAAAATAACCCTGATTCTGGATTTCTCTCTGGTTATGTTATGAAGGAATACAAAGAGAACATCAAATAATTTTATTTTTTTCTTTGTTCCAAAACTGAATTACAAAAAACAGAATGGTATAGAAACACTATTCTGTTTTTTTTATGCAATTTTTTTAAAGCAGAGATTCTTTATTTTTGTATAAATAAAATTACCTTAAATGCAAAAAATAATTAAAGCACCAACCGGAAATAATCTATCATGTAAAAACTGGATAACAGAAGCAGCAATGAGAATGCTTATGAATAATCTTGATCCTGATGTAGCAGAAAGACCTGAAGATCTGATTGTTTACGGTGGAAGCGGCAAAGCCGCCCGTAACTGGGAATGCTACGAAAAAATAATTGAATCATTAAAAAAGTTAAATAATGATGAAACTTTACTTGTACAATCCGGTAAACCTGTAGCAATTTTTAAAACCCACACAAATGCTCCGAGAGTATTGATCTCAAATTCACAGATCGTTCCGGCATGGGCTAACTGGGATGAATTCAGACGATTAGAAGCTCTTGGACTTACAATGTACGGACAAATGACGGCAGGTTCGTGGATATATATAGGAACACAGGGAATTTTGCAGGGAACATACGAAACTTTTGCTTCATGTGCTGACAAACATTTCGACGGAACTCTTTCCGGAAAATTTGTATTAACCTGCGGATTAGGCGGAATGGGAGGAGCTCAACCACTTGCGGCAACACTTAACGGTGCAGCTTTTCTGGGAGTCGATATTGACAAATCAAGAATTCAGAAAAGAATTGAAACAGGATACTGCGATGTTATGACAGATGATTTAGATGAAGCATTAAAATTAGTTTTGGAAGCAAAGCAAAATAAAAAAGCATTGTCAGTTGGTTTAATTGGAAATGCAGGAGAAGTATTACCTGAAATTTTAAGAAGAAATATCCTGCCGGATGTGGTTACAGATCAGACTTCGGCTCATGATATGCTGAACGGATATGTTCCAATGGGTATGAGTTTTGAAAAAGCTGTAGAACTGAGAAAATCAAATTCTGATAAATATCAGGAACTTTCCAGAAAAACAGTTGTGACTCATTGCAGATCTATGTGGGAATTTATGCAAAGAGGTTCAGTTGTTTTTGATTATGGAAATAATTTAAGAGGCGAAGCATACAATAATTGTTTTAAATCAGCATTTGAAATTCCCGGATTTGTACCTGAATATATCAGGCCTTTGTTTTGTGAAGGCAAAGGACCTTTCAGATGGGTTGCGCTGTCGGGAGATCC
>DAIPYE010000224.1:0-4443 GCA_036782915.1 Bacteroidota bacterium
TAAAGATCTTTCGTTCGGGGATTTTGTGGATGAATTAAAAAAACAAGGTCTGATAGCAGAGAAAGACGGGATGCAGATCCTCACGTCAAAAGGTTCGCAGAAAATCAGAACTGATATGCTGAGAAAGATTTTTTCCGGAATGAAACCTGACACTTCAGGTTATCATGAATCCAATAAATCAGGAAGGGGAATAGACAAACTCAGTGAATTAAAAAAATTTGAATTCGGTGATCAGGTTACAAATATTGATCTTACATCTACCTTGAAAAATGCTTTTTTAAAATCAGATATAAATAATTTCCGGCTTGATGAAGATGATATTGATGTTTATGAAACAGAGCATATGTCAAGCTGCGCGACAGTTCTGATGATAGATATTTCACACAGCATGATACTTTACGGCGAAGACAGGATAACTCCTGCAAAAGAAGTTGCTCTTGCTCTGTCAGAATTAATTCTCACAAAATATCCAAAAGACAAATTAAATATTGTTGTTTTCGGCGATGATGCAAAAGAAATTACTGTAAGAGATCTTCCATTTCTCACCGTCGGTCCATTTCATACAAATACAAAGGCGGGATTAAGTCTCTCCCGTCAGATATTAAGGAAGAAAGGTAATGTGAATAAACAGATCTTTATGATCACAGACGGAAAACCTTCAGCTTTATTTACCGATGACGGAAGGATTTATAAAAATTCATTCGGGCTTGATCCGAGAATTGTCAATAAAACTCTTGACGAAGCTGTTGCATGCCGCAAAGATAAAATAAAGATCACAACTTTTATGATAGCTCAGGATTATTATCTGGTCAATTTTATTGAGGAATTTACAAAGGCAAACGGCGGCAAAGCTTACTATTCGGATCTGGATGAACTCGGGCAGAATATTTTTGTGGATTATTTGAAGAACAGAAGAAAATTCAACTGATACTTTTGTGATCAAATATATTCTCAATCTGACTTTGTTATTATTCGTTGCAACTTCCTGTATATTCCCCGCGGAAAAAATTTCTTCAAATGACAGCTTATATTTTTTTACTACGAACACACTATTTGTTCCCACTGAGACAAGCATTATCGAATCAAAGATCGGTGTCACAAAATACACTAACGATAAAAATCTTAAACTTGATATAGGGGTTTCAGCAGACCTGATAGGATTAAAAACAAACAAAATAACTTATTCTTTCGGAGTTGATTTCTTTACATTTTCAAATTTAAGGAGCGAGTCCAATTTTAAATTTCCCGTGGATGCAATAGATTATATGTTCGGGATAAATTTCAATTTCAAAAAAGCTCTTTCAAATAAGCTTGATCTTTCAGGAAGATTCAGGGTATCGCATATTTCAGCGCATCTTGAAGACGGTCATATTTATGAAAATACAGATACAATATTTACGCCGACAGTATTCAGCAAGGAATTTCTGGATTTTGCGGCAGTTGCTGATTTTAAATTAGCAAGAAATTTTTATTTTAAAGGACTTCTGGCATTGAATTATATTTTCCATTCAATTCCCGAAGATGCAAAAGGAATTTCCGGGCAACTTGGGCTTGAGTTCAGATATTATCTGACAAAAATATTCAGTCTTTATATTTCGGATAATCTAGGTTTAGCATCCGTAAATTCAGTTTCAAATTTAAATATTGTACTTTACTGTTTATGACGGACAGGATTACAGAGGTCAGTATTACGGTAACAATCTCAGTAACACCGGACTGGGTCTGAGAATTAAATTTTAAAACACATTAAATTTAAAATATGATTTTATTACTGCTGTTCAATTTTCTTTTTGCCGGAAGCGACAGTCTTCTTGTAAAGAAATTAGAGGTCAATGATTTTCTCAATGCGGTTTCCATTACATCTGATGCAAAGGAAAATATTTATGTGCTTGATCAGAATGCAAATCAGATCGTAAAATATAATGCTGATCTTGAATTCATCATGCGTAACGGTAAACAAGGGTGGCTGGAAGGACAGTTTGATTCACCGACTTATATTGACGGATCTTCCGGTCTCGATATTTTTATCTCAGACGGAAATAATAAACGGGTTCAGCGATATGATCTGAACCTTGTGCCGATCGCGACTTTGCTTACTAATCTACCGGATTTTCCCCCGGATCTGAGATTCAGAACGCCTATTGCATCACTTGTACTGAATTCAAATCAGTTTTTTGTAATAGACGCCGATAATAACAGGATAGTAGTTTATAATGACGGCAGGGCACCGGTAAGTTTATTCGGTCATTATACTTCGGGCAAAGGTCAGCTTCTTCGTCCCGTAAAATTACTGAAAGACGGAAATAATAATATTTATGTTTATGACAAAGAACTAAAATCTATTTTGAAATATGATAATCTGGGTAACTATGTAAGTACACTTTCCATTGATAATATTGAAGCATATACAATTTTCGGAAATACACTTTATTTGTTTAACGGTAAGGAATTAGTCATGTATGATCTGGATAAAAACTCAATCACAGACAGGAAAAAACTGCCGAAAAACATTTCAAAAAAGAAAATTAGGGATATTTTAGTCTTAAACAATAAAAAGTATTTTTTACTGGGAAAAAATACATTAAGTTTATGGCAGGAAAAATAAAAGAAAATTAAAACAGAAAGGAGCTTTAAAATGAGAGGTTTAAATAAAGTAACATTGATCGGAAATATACAGCCTAATGATCCGGAACTGAAATACATTCCAAACGGAACAGCAGTCTGTAAATTCAAATTTGTAACATCCGAATCTTACAAAGACAGCAGCGGAAATATTGTTGAAAAAGCTGAATGGCACAGAATGGTAGTCTGGGGAAAGCTGGGCGAAACCTGCGCTACTTATCTGAAAAAGGGAAGCCGCGTTTATTTTGAAGGAAAGATCAGAACTCCGGATACTTACGAAAAAGACGGAAAAACTGTCTATCCTCATCCTGAAATTATTGTTGACACAATGCTGATGCTAGATTCAAAAAGTTTTGCAAATTCTGACAATGTAACTTCCGAAAACGGAAAACAGGTTGAGAAAGTATCTGAAGCTCCTGACAGCGATCTCCCTTTTTAATTGTCTGTTTTCAGTAATACATCAGTTTCATGCAGAAAACACTTCCGCCTGATTTCATGAATTCAGTGGTTTCAACTTCGATGAGGTTGAAACCATTTTTTATGAAATCATCTTTGAATTTCGTGCTGCCTCTCTGAACGATCACATTTTTCCCGTCGGGAGAATGACAATTGCAGATAAAATATTTTAAATTCTCTTCTTCATCCGCCTTGATGATATTTATAAAGTATCCTTTTAAAATATTCAAACTTTCAGTATCGAATGCACTTTCTGCAACTACAACAGTTTCAGAATTTAAAATTGATAAACAGGTATCAAGATGATATAGAACAGGGTTTATTAATTTTAGCTTAACTATCTTATAATCCATATACTCAGCTATAATATCATAAACTTTTTCATCGGTTCTGTAACCGTAACCTCCGAATAAAATATTCCGCTCATAATCAATTACACAATCACCTTCGGATTCAAAATATTCCACTTCATCAGGAAGATTTATGATCTCATAATTGCAATTTTTATAATATTCTTCAAAATACTGAACTTCTTTTTTCCTCTGAATATTTTTCATTTTACTTAAGATAACTTTCTTTTTACCGTTTCCATCTATAAACGGCAGTGACTGATTGGCAGTAAACACCATATCCACAAGACCTTTAACCGGTTTTATCAGATCCACTTTGAAGCCAAGATCTTCATAAACTTTCTTTAGTTCTTCCCATTGTTCCATAGCTTTTGAGTGATTGACATTTCCTTCATTATTTTTCATGAATTCATTTCCGACATAATTCACGTCGAAGAATTCGGGTTTGCACATTAGGATTTTGGAGGGTTTCATATTAATTTTGTTTGAATTAGGTAATGATTAGCAGTTCAATTTATTCAATATATAATTAATTTGTTATTTAAAATGAACAGTATAAAATGAATAATTTCGAGAAAAGTGTTTTAATAAATTGTCCGGTTAAGAAAGTATTTGAATTTCATTCCGATACAAATAATTTAGCAAAAATCACTCCGGATTTCATAAAAGTTAAAATACTTGAAATTGATTTGCCTTTAAGACTAAATAGTTTAATAAAATTATCTATAATTCAGTTCGGAATTTTAAAATCTAACTGGGAAATAAAGCTGACAGAATTTGTTCCTGATATTCTGATCACAGATACGCAATTCAAAGGTCCGTTTAAGATCTGGATACATTCACATTGTTTTGATGTCAAAGGGGAAAATGGCGATCAGACTCTTATGACCGATAAAATTAATTACGAACTGCCGTTCGGAGCTTTGGGAGAATTTGCTGATATTTTATTTATCAGGAAAATGATTGAGAAGCAGTTTGAATTCAGGCATAAAGAAACAAAAGAAATACTGGAGAA
>DAIPYE010000225.1:0-4434 GCA_036782915.1 Bacteroidota bacterium
GACTAAGGGGGTTGTCAGAAATTATTAAAATAACGATTTGGCAGAGTAGGTTTGAAGCCAACTCTATCCAAAAGCAATTTGTAATTCTCAATTATTTTTATTCTTAAAAAGTCATAATCTTTCAAACTTCGAATTAAAGTGTCTCAGGAACTTCAGCTCTTTTATAATCTTTTCTCCCTTTGCATTGTCTTTATCTTTTATGATCGATTCGAATACTTCGATCACAAATTGAATGTGGTTTTGGGAATTGAATCTTCTATATAATTCTACTTATTTTCTTGCCTTTGAACACTAAACAAATAATTGATATTCTAAATCAATCCACTTTAAAGTAAATCAAACAATTAACCTCGCATTGCCGGGCAATTGCCGGAGGGTGTCTCAACAATGTCTATTTTTTTTTAGCGAAGTTTAATTTTTGGATAAATTTTAAATATTTTCATAAACAAATTTTTACTGGTTTTTTGTTGTGCCACACTTAAAGGTGTGCCACATTTTTAAAATGTGGCACGAATAGGTTTTAGTAATTTCAATAAATCACAAATTTCTAAATTTTTTAAATTTCTTTCAAAATTAAATCTTATGCAAAAAGAAAATTCCGGAAATTCCATAGACAAATTAAGTAATTAAATAACGTTCTTTTCATTCACTGTTTCAAATTGTTGTAAAAACTTCATTCCTAAAATGTAAATTTATATCTAAGATTAAAATTTATTTTGACAATTACTTTTTTATTCACTTATATTGTTTTATAAAAATATTTGATTTAACTTTTCAAAACGTTTTAAATAAATTCCTCAAAACTATGCATAAATAAGTTCTTTTAAATTGAAGTTTACAAAATTTATTTTACATTAATCAAATTACTGAATGTCACACGAATTAATTCTCTGGATCGCTTTTAATCTGTTCATAATCCTTATGCTTGCTCTTGACCTTGGAGTATTTCAGAGAAAAAAACATGTTATTGAAATTAAAGAAGCTCTGATCTGGAGCGCTATCTGGATTCTGCTTGCCCTGGCATTCAATGTTTTTATTTATTATGACATGGGTGAACAGAAAGCGCTTGAATTTTTAACAGGTTATCTGCTTGAAAGATCTTTAAGCATTGATAATATTTTTGTTTTTGTACTTCTGTTTTCTTATTTCAAAGTTCCAAAGATATATCAGCATAAAGTTTTATTCTGGGGAGTTCTCGGAGCGCTTATATTAAGAGGGATTCTTATTGCAATTGGCGCTGTGATGGTTGCTAAATTTGCCTGGATAATATACATATTCGGCGGATTTCTTGTTGTCACAGGATTCAGAATGGCAGTTCAGAACGATGAAGGCATAGAACCGGAAAAGAATATAGTGGTAAGAACTTTCAGAAAATTATTTCCCGTAACTCCTGATTACCACGGAGACAAATTTATAGTAAATATTGACGGCAGAAATTTTGCTACTCCATTACTTGTAGTACTTGTAGCAGTCGAATTTGCAGATCTTGTATTCGCTTTCGATTCAATTCCGGCAATTTTTGCAGTAACCACTGATACATTTATAATTTACACTTCCAACATTTTTGCAATTCTCGGATTGCGAACTCTTTATTTTGCCATCGCAGGTATCATTGACAAATTTCATTATCTGAAGATCGGACTTTCAATGATCCTCGTTTTCATCGGATTCAAAATGCTGATCATTGATCTTTATAAAATTCCCATTCAGTTTTCTCTTGCAGTAATTGCGCTAATTCTTATTGCATCTGTTGTATTTTCATTGGTTTTTCCACTAAAGAGGAATAAATCAAAAGAATATTCGGAAGATTAAGAATATGCTTTATGGAAAACACAGAAAAAATTATTACAACCGAAAAACCTTCATTCAGGGAAGCTTTTCGTTTTTGGCTAAAGCTCGGATTTATCAGTTTCGGTGGTCCTGCAGGGCAGATCGCTATAATGCATGAATATGTTGTAGAAAAGAAAAAGTGGCTTTCTGAATCTAAATTTTTACATGCTTTAAATTACTGCATGCTTCTTCCCGGTCCGGAGGCACAGCAACTTGCAACATACATCGGATGGCTGCTCCATAAAACAAAAGGCGGACTGACAGCAGGAATTCTCTTCGTTCTTCCTTCTTCTGTTATACTTTTAATTCTTTCAATTCTATATGTGACATTCGGAAAAATTCCGGCAGTTTATGCAGTCTTCGACGGACTTAAGCCTGCTGTTGTAGCTATTGTAATTGTTGCGCTTATAAAAATTTCTCAAAAATCCCTTAAAAATACTTTTTCATATATTATAGCAATTGCAAGTTTTACTGCACTATACTTTTTCAATGTTCCATTTCCGGTTATAATAATATTCACAGCAGTTATTGCCTTTATAATAAATAAAATCAATCCTGCTTTGGCAGGATGGAGTGAAGACATTCTTGATCCCGCATTGCAAAATAAAGACAACAGTTACTTTATAAATAATGATTCGAACATAGAGCATTCGCAAACTAAGATAAAGAATTTAACTGTAAAAATATTCACCGGCGTAATATTATGGACAATCCCCGTAATTTTTTTAAATATTTACTCCCCTTCTGCTCAATTCTGGAATCAGCTTATATTGTTTTTTACAAAAGCCGCATTCGTGACTTTCGGCGGAGCATACTCTGTACTGCCTTATGTTGCGCAGATCTCAGTCGAACAGTTTCACTGGCTTACAAGCAGTCAGATGATCGACGGTCTTGCTCTTGGTGAGACCACTCCGGGTCCGCTTATTATGGTTTTATCTTTCACAGGATTTATGGCGGGTTATAATCATTTTTCTGAATCTGTTATGAACGGAACGATCGGACTATTCATCACAACTTACTACACCTTCCTTCCCAGTTTTCTTTTTATTTTCATCGGAGCTCCTTTGATCGAAAAAACTTCCGGCAACCTAAAATTAAAATTTCTTCTAAACTCTGTAACTGCTGCCGTTGTGGGGGTAATTTTAAATCTGACAATTTACTTTGCCGAAACCGTCATATTTCAAACCGGAATTAACATTAACAATTTAAATTATTTCGGTCTGGTCTGGATAATTATATCTTTTATTGCCTTATACTTTTATAAGATCAATATGATACAATGGATCTGCATAAGTGCTGTCTCAGGGTTGGCGTGGTTCATAATAAAATAAAATTCAGGAATTTCTGTTTAAAATATTCAAAATTCCATTCACCTCCAAACTTCTCCATTAATTCTTAATCTTAAATTCATTAAATTATTACATACAAATTTTATCAGTAAATTAAAGCAAATAATATCATGGATACTACACAGGAGTTAGACACCAAAGTAATTGACGATACAAAAACTACTGCTGATTTTCTTCCTTTAAAGCGTATTGATCATCTTGAGTTTTATTGCGGCAATGCAAAACAATCAGCTTTCTTTTATCAGTATGTTATGGGATTTAAGCTGACAGGTTACTCAGGTCTTGAAACAGGCAATAAAGAAAAAGCTTCTTACCTTCTTGAACAGGGTAAGATCAGATTTGTTCTGTCCTCACCACTTACTGACGATAACTTCATTGCCGAGCATCATAAAAAACACGGTGACGGAGTAAGGGATATTGCAATAGAAGTTGATGATGCTACTAAATCTTATTTTGAAACTACTTCCAGAGGTGCAAAAGGAATTCTTGAACCGACTGAATTAAAAGATGAAAACGGCGTGATCATTAAATCTTCAATTCAGACCTACGGTGATACAATTCATTCATTCATAGAAAGAAAAAATTACAAAGGTAATTTTATGCCGGGATTTACTGATCCGGCAGGAAAATCTGTCAGCACAATTAAAGATGTCGGTTTAAAAGCTGTTGACCATATTGTTGGCAATGTAGAGCTTGGGACTATGAATGACTGGGTTAAATTTTATGCTCACACAATGGGATTCAATCAGCTTATTTCTTTTGATGATAAAGATATTTCAACTGACTATACAGCATTAATGAGCAAGGTAATGCAAAACGGAACAGGTAAAATTAAATTCCCAATCAATGAACCAGCACCGGGCAAAAAGAAATCACAGATCGAGGAATATATTGATTTTTATAAATCCGGCGGCGCGCAGCATATTGCAATGTCTACACCTAATATTCTGGAAACTGTAACCGAACTTAAAAAAAGAGGTCTTGAGTTTCTTACGATCCCGACAACTTATTATAAAGAACTGGAAGCTAGAATCGGAAAGATCGATGAAAATATTTCAGATCTTGAAAAGCTGGGAATTCTTGTTGACAGGGATGAAGACGGTTATTTACTTCAGATCTTTTCAAAACCAATTGAAGACAGACCTACAGTTTTCTTTGAAATAATTCAGAGAAAAGGCGCAAGAAGTTTTGGCAAAGGAAATTTCAAAGCTTTGTTTGAAGCTATTGAACGTGAACAGGATCTAAGAGGAACTCT
>DAIPYE010000226.1:0-4335 GCA_036782915.1 Bacteroidota bacterium
GTAGTTTCAAAATTTTAATTTGGATATGGAAAAACCGGAATCTTGTTTTTGTAAACGTATTATTTTTGTAGAAATATCAAAAAATTTAGAAATTAATGATTTTTTGAAATCACAAAAAAAAATTCGTGCCACATTTTAAAATGTGGCACACTTTAAAGTATGGCACACCCCAAGATTATTAAAATTTATTTACAAAAAACATCAAATTTTTCCATAAATTAAAATATTAAAAATTAGACCTATTAAAACAATATCCAGCATTTGTCCAAAATATGAGGTTAATATTGTTTTGAATTCAATTATAGAGATTGATTTTACCTATCAATTTTTTATTAAAAATGCGGCTTAATTTTTTACTTTTAGATCAAGCTCAAAATTGTTTTTGATGCTATTGAACCATTCTGATTACTTCTGCATTTTATAAACTGTCTTTCCGTCTTTGATTGTTTCCAAAACTTTAATGTCCTTAATTGACAGAGGATCAACCTTGACAGGATTTTTATCGAGTATGACCAGGTCAGCTCGCTTGCCCGACTTGAGTGAACCCTTACTGCTTTCTTCAAAATACTGATGCGCGCCATTGATTGTAATGCATTGTAATGCCTGATATGGAGTAATGCGTTCATCAGCTCCGAGTATAACACCAGTCCTTGTAGTTCTGTTTACTGCGCACCAGACCACCATCATCTGATCAATTGGAAGTACATTAAAATCTGTATGATTAGTCGGCTGTAAATTTAATTTTATTGCCGTGTTTAACGGACTGATGAAAGATGCCTGTTCAATTCCGCGGTTTTGTACATGCGTATCACCAAAGAAAAAAGTATGTTCGGCATACATTGACGGAATAATATTATAAGTTTTGTATTTATTCAGCTGATCGAGTCTTACAAACTGGGAATGTATGACCGTGGTTCTTCTGTCATAAGCGCTGTCATTACCGCTTGTGAATTTGTGCGCTTCCAATATCATGTCCATCGCCGCATCTCCGTTTGCATGGACAAGCAACTGAACCTTTGCATCATAAACTTTTTTAAACCAGGCATTGAGTGAATCCTGCGGAAAACCCGGTTCACCAACCCAGTTTTTTTCACCGCTTGGACCTCCGGTTAAATACGGAGTTGTAAAGAATGCTGTTTTACCCTGCGGAGATCCGTCAGCAGTAATTTTTACTCCGCCAATTTTAAAATTATTTTTGTAAACTCCAAACTCAGAAAAAGGATGATCCTTCAAAATATTGTCCAGATCAAGAATAAAAGGATACGATACAACATCAATAAACATTGCATTTTGTTTTGCTCCGTTTATAAGAATATCCAGATCAGATTTGTGTGTAGCTCCTTCCTGAGCTGTCGTTACACCTGCTTCGGCGTAAATCATCTGACCGTCTTTCAACCCTTGCATTTGCTGTTCCGGTGTTGGTTTCGGAAGATTCGAAAACACAGGAATGAAAGCAGTTTCCATAATAAGTCCGTAAGGTTCGTTGGTTCCCGGTTTTCGGATAATTATTCCGCCATCAGGTGTGACAGTTTTATCACTGTAGCCAAATTTATCCAGCGCAAGACTATTCAGCACTGCACCGTGAAGTGAGACATGTCCGACAATTACAGGGTTATCCGGAAATGCTTTATCCAGATCATCTCTGTTTAGCAGTTTACCTTCAGGCATCTGATTTTCATCATAACCGTAGCCGCTTATGATTTCACCTTTGGGAACATTATTCTTAGTCTGTAGCTCTTTCAATGCAGCAATGATCCCGATAACATCATTTGCTTTTCCTACAGGCGAAGCAAAACAATTTGCCTGCGATGTCATTGACAATGAATTTATAAAATGACTGTGACTGTCTATAAATCCGGGAAGTAATGTTTTGCCTTTCAGATCATTCATTTTCGTAGAGTCACCTTTAAGTTTATCGGCTTCAGTTTTGCTTCCGACAAAAACGATCTTGCCGTTTTTTACAGCAACAGCTTCTGCATAAGAAGGAATGCTGCCTTCCATTGTAATAATATCACCGCCGAAGTATATCGCATCGGCTGCATCTTTATTGGCTGAATTATTTTGTGTAGATTTATTGCAGGCTCCGAAAGTTATGGCGACAATTCCCATCACTATGAGAATTTGATTTTTTAGTTTCATATTATTAACAATAGTATTTAATTTTTTTGAAAAAATGTTTTAAACACAAATCTTTTCATAAATTTTATAACAAATATAATCAAATTCTTAATGAGTTCTCAGGAAAGCTTTGAATTGCTCAAACGCAAAATGAGTTTTACCTTTCCTAAATGTGGGTTTAAGTGAGTGTGGAAAATTTACAGTCTTTATAAATCTAAAATCTAAATACAAACACAATAGCAGGTAAATTGTTTAAACTCCTATTTTTTTTAAACTCTTACATCTACTCTTTTGTAGAAAATCTAAAATCTTATTCCGCTACAGAGGATAAAATCAAAGATCTCAATTATCAAAGTTCATACTGCGACCGGAACTGGTAAAAAGCTGTCTTTCCGTCAAGTCCGTCTTTATTTAGCCAGCCGTATCCAAAATTAAATTCAAATCTGAAATGATTATCCGGATACCAGCTCAAAGCTGTTGTTAAACGTCTGAATAATCCGCCGTCTAAATCTCTGTCTCTGAAATTTGACTGAGTAAATCTGGCTCCGACTTCTATTGCTCCCGGTCCTCCGCCTTTTTTGAATGATAAATTTTTAAGCGGTATTAATTTCCCGAGTGTTCCGTTTCTTTTATTATATCTTCTGTTATCTCCGGTAATAAACCAGCAGCCTCCAATCTGATAATAATAGAAAGATAAGTTACCCTGTTCATATCCATCGACAAATACATTCATAAATTCTCCTAAAAATGAAACGGGACCTTGTACTGTTAAACCTTCGAACATAATAGTATTTGAATGATTTGCTATAAAGGTTCCTGTTTCAATAAAAATAGGCGCTGTATTAACTTCCGGCTTTGCTTTATAATTAAATTTCCCGTCTCCCGAGCCTGAAATTCTGTATCCGACTCCTGCATGAATGAGTTCGCGGTCTGATTTATATTGCAGCAAACCTGTTATCCTTGATGTTCCCTGCATTCCATTATCAGAAAATGAATATTCATTATTTAATTCTAACCAGTTGTTATAAACCCCGACTATAAATGTCATTCTTTCATCGAAGTATGTATTATTGTAACGAAGTCCGATGTTTCTCTGCTTTATCAAAGCAGGAACTCCCGTGCCTCTTTCTGTGAACATTGCCTGTGAACCGGGTAAAACATACTCATATCCGACTCCTTCTTTTACTTTTCCCACTGACAGCCAGCCGCTGTTTTTACCGAACGGTATGTCAATGTTAAGATCTATAATGCTGAAATTTGGCTGATCAACTTCCGTAGTTGGCCCGTTGTAGTTTGCGCTAAAAAGATATTTCCATGGATATTTAAAAAAACGCAGTTCACCGGAGAACATTACTCTTTCAGCTCTGAACTCAAGTTCCGGTGATATGTCACCATCAAGCTCTATACTCGCGTCATTTTGTGCAAGTATGTTATAATCCAAAAATGCAGAGATCCCAATGTTTAAAGTAAATAGCTTATTTTCAAACTGATTCCATTTTAACTTGTCATCTGATAATTCTGAAGAAGGCTTGATTACCTGCCCGGATTTTAATTTTATAAGATCATCTGACTTCAATGTTAATTTACTTTGAGCATTAAGCTCTGAAAAAATTAATTGCAAAACTAAAACAGTAATGGTCAGGTAATATTTATTTTTCATAAATGAATTATTGTTAAATAAATTCTAATTATTGTTTCAATATACTTCTTAAGTTGAATATTATGCTTAATTAAAAATTATTTTTAAAGAAATGAAAGTTACAGACAGATAGAATTATTAAAAAATCAATCGACCTTTGGGGAGCCGATTGATTTCTACCGTATTACAAATTTTTAACTACAAATACGCTCTGACTAAAATCAGATTGCTTTTGACTATAGACGGGATGAACTTCCGCCTGATGTTTCTTATCAGAATTTATACATTAGGAATAAATTTCCCGGTTGTATCCCACGTATAATGCCATCTCAAAAGCCTGCCTCACCTGATGAGAGTTAATAGCATTTAGAAAATCTAAATTTCCAAATCGTAAATCGTAATTCGTAAATCTTTTAAATCCCAAATCAATATGATTCGATCCCCGCTAAAAGCTCATGGGGATGACAATCTGAATTAATATCCAAAAAATCATAAATCATAAATCATAAATCTAAAATCCCAAATCCCAAATGCTCTTACTGTCTTGCCATAATCATCTTCGCATGTGCCTCATCATC
>DAIPYE010000227.1:0-4240 GCA_036782915.1 Bacteroidota bacterium
AATGAGAATGATAAAAAAAAGAAGACTATTGACATAATAAATAAATATGTAACTCTGGGTTTCGGAGTAATTGCCACGGCAGGAACTTCTAAATTTTTAAATTCAAACGGAATCAAATCTGAAACTGTTTATAAAGTTAATGAAGGCAGACCAAACATTGTGGATAAGATAAAGAACGGTGAAATACAGATTGTAATCAATACACCGTTAGGTTCAGAATCACGATATGATGAATATGCGATCGGCTGGGAAGCGGTGCAGAATAAGATCCCGTTTATCACAACATTGTCAGCAGCCAGCTCTTTCGCAGAAGGGATTGTGAATATAAAAGAAGATAAAATGGAAGTTATGAGTCTTCAGGATTATTATTTAGTATAGTGTATAATTTCAAAATATAGTTTTTTATAATTATCAGCAAAATCATTTTTAATTTTAATTAAAAAAATATTAAAATGGACTTTGAAAAAATAAAAAAAGATTTCAACTGGGATCCTTCGCAGGGTGATTATTCAAAAAATCAGGTTTCGTATGAAAGAAGTGTACAGAAAAAGAAGGATAAGAGATCGGTTTTTATGATAGCATTATATGTTATTCTGCTTCTGGCTGTTGTTGTTCTGGTATATCTGAAGATCGAAAGTCTGGAATGATCTTACAAAAATAACACTGTTATAATTTTTTTAAATCAGATCTTCAGGCAAACATTCTTCGCTTCAGTAAAAAATCTTAATGCTTCCAGGCCGCCTTCTCTTCCGACACCGGAATTTTTTACGCCTCCAAACGGTGTTCTCAGATCTCTGATCATCCAGCAGTTGATCCAGACAATTCCTGATTTGATTTTCGAAGACATTCTGTGAGCTGTTGTAATGTTTTCTGTCCAGATAATGGAAGCTAATCCGAATTCCGTACTGTTTGCCATCATCAAGACTTCTTCCTCAGATTCAAACGGCGTAATAGTTACGACCGGTCCGAAAATTTCTTCCTGATTTGTCCTGCAGTCAAAAGCCAGACCCTCTATAACTGTCGGTTCGATGAACCATCCTTTTTCACATCTTCCGTCAATCTTTACTTTTCTGCCTCCGCAAAGAATCTTCCCGCCTTCATTTACCGCAAGTTCGATATAATAAAGTATCTTTTCGAAATGCTGTTTAGATACGATTGCGCCAAGATGAGAATTCTCATCAAGTGGATCACCGACTTTCAGATTATTTACCCTTTGGACAAAATCATTTTTGAATTTTTCATATATACTTTTTTCAATAAAAATTCTCGATCCGCATAAACATATCTCACCCTGATTCCTGAAAGATGACTGAATAGTTGTCTCAAGCATTTCTTCATAATTACAGTCAGCAAAAATTATATTCGGATTTTTTCCGCCAAGCTCCAGAGAAAGTTTTTTGAACATTGGCGCAGCGACTTTAGCAATCTCTTTGCCGGTTTTAGTTCCGCCGGTAAATGTAATTGCTTTTATCTGCGGATGTGAAACTATAGCGCTGCCGGCATTCAGTCCGTTTCCGTGAATAATATTTAAAACTCCCTCCGGCAAGCCAGCTTCGATGCAGATCTCCGAAAACATATAAGCGGTAAGCGGAGTCATCTCGGACGGTTTTGCAATAACACAATTTCCTGCGGCGAGCGCAGGCGCAATTTTCCAAGTGAATAAATACAAAGGAAGATTCCATGGAGATATTGCCCCGACTATTCCAATCGGTTGTCTTAAAGTATAATTCAGCGCTTCATTATCAGTAAGATGTGATTCGCTGGAAAACTGTTTTATTGCATTTGCAAAAAATTCCAGATTCTTTATCGCTCTTGGAATATCAATACTTTCCGAAAGCCAGAGAGGTTTACCGTTATCAGTAGTTTCAGCCAGCGCAAACTTATTATGATTCCTTCTTATAAGATCAGCAATTTTAATGAGATAATCTCCGCGGATATCTGCTGAAGTGTTTGACCATTTATCAAAAGCTTTTTCAGCAGACTGTACGGCAAGATCAATATCATCTTTATCCGAATCAGGTATCATTGTGAAAACTTCACCTGTGGACGGATCATAATTGTTAATATAATTATTTGAATATGGCGTTGTTAAGATCCCGTTTATATAATTTTTTAATTTTTCCATTTGTAAGTTTATATCTAACAGTATTATTTTTTTTAAACAGATTCCATTATTGTTCTGAAAGATGCGAATTTATCTTTATACTTTTCTGAATGTTTATCCTGAAGCTCCGGAGCGAAATCCTTTTGATATTTTTCGTAATCTTCCATAGAGTTAAGAAAATACTGTATTGAATAAGTGTTTCCTTCTTCCGGATCAGTGGATTTAATTTTATAAATTTTATTCCCTGTGAATAAACCCGTTGCAAGTACTTCGGGAATGTGTTTTGTTTTCATCCATTCAAGCCATTCGTCGTGAACAGATTCGTCGATGTTTATAGTAACATTGTACAAGATCATGTTTTATTTATGATTTAAGATTATTTTTAAATTTATAATCTGTAAAACCATTGCCACAAATTTCACAAATTAACACGAATTTTAATTGGGAAAGATCCTTTTTAGAATTTAATGATACATAACAAAAACTAACTCTCGCATTTCATGAAATTTATTTAAAAATCTTTGCCACTAATTACACTAATTATCACGAATTATCATTGTGGAATCCTTTTAGAATTTAATATGCTTTTATAAAAATTGTTTCGTGTAAATACGTAAACTTGGTGGCATAGATCTTATATTTTTATACCTTTATCAATTATTATTACAATACAATTCTTTTACTGTTAAATCAATTCTCACCGAAATTAACGATTAATCCCAATTTGAATTGCGTAACATTCAAATAATTTAATGTTTGCTTAACATATTCATCTACTATGGATTTTGAACATTTGACCTCTATTATTATTTTATCAAATATAATAAAGTCTGCAAAATATTTGTGCTTCAATTCTACATCTTTATATTTTATTTTAAATTCCTTTTCCCTTTCATAAGGTATTTCTGCAATTTTAAATTCATATTCCAATGCTTCTTTATAAACAATTTCAAGAAACCCTTTCCCTAAATTATTATAAACTTCCAGGCAGCAACCAATAATTCTATAAGATTCATCTTTGAAAATTATTTCATCCATAAAACATATAAATTGATTCGAGAAACTTCATTAAATTTTTGGTAAAATCTGATAATTTTTTCATAATCAATATGTATTGTTCATTTAAAAACTCTTACCACGAACCACACAAATTATCACGTAATATCTTTCTACTATCTTATCAAAATTAAACGGGTTTTTACAATACTTAATTAGTGTAAATTCGTGAAATTGTAGGCATAGGTCTGAGATTTATTCACAAACACAAAGTTCTTCCGCCGTCGACAGGCACGTTTATCCCATTAATATATCCTGCATATTCTGATGCGAGAAATGTAACTGCATAAGCGATCTCTTCAGGCGCAGCAAATCTGTTTGCGGGAATCTCCTTCAGCATCTCGTTTTTAATATCATCAATGCTTTTTCCGGAAGCTTTTGATTTATTTTCATAAATTGCGTTAAGCCGTTCAGTCTTTGTCGCGCCGGGTAAAACATTATTGACCGTAATACCAAACTGTGCAAGTTCACCGGACAGAGTTTTCGCCCAGCTTGCAACAGCTCCGCGGATCGTGTTTGAAACTCCAAGTCCTTTCAGCGGCTGCTTAACGGAAGTTGAAATTATATTTATGATGCGTCCGTACTTTTCTTTTTTCATTCCTTCGACAACTGCCTGAACAAGAATCTGATTGCAAATAAGATGATTCGAAAATGCTTTTATAAATTCGGATGTATCTGCGGAAACAGCTTCACCGGGATTTGGTCCTCCCGAATTATTTATCAGGATATGAACAGGCGGATTCTCCGAAGTAAAGTTTTTCAGCTTTTTTCTTAATTCTTTCGGTTCTGAAAAATCAGCAACAATGAAATTCTGTGTTTTTGCTGCGGGAAGTTCTCTCAATACTTTTCTCAGAGATTCTTCATTTCTTGAAATCAAAATAATATTAGCTCCGGCTGAAGCCAGTTCGATCGCAATTGCTTTTCCGATACCCTGAGTACTTCCGCATACAACCGCGTTTTTATTTTTTAAATCTATTTTCATTTGTAAAAGTATTTAATTTTATTCATCATTTTAAACTGTTTTATAATTGAAACCCAGTTTTAGTTTAAGTTCGGCCGGTAACTCGGGTAATGACGATC
>DAIPYE010000228.1:0-4234 GCA_036782915.1 Bacteroidota bacterium
AATAGATCAAACTTAATCCTGACATCATAAACATTTTTATTGCAGATGATTCTCCGTTCCAAACAGTTGACTGCCACATAAGAAACCATTCTCCGGCAACTGTAATAAAGACAAATCCAAATAACAAAGCGCATAAGGTCAATCCGATAATTGCAGGTTTTTTTGATGTTTCAAAAATATCGTCAGAGGATTTTATGTTTTTAACTAATTTTACAATTCCAAACCAGCAGAAAAACATAATTGCGAATTCCCATGTGATGATAATTATGTAAGAAACATTCCAAAAGAAAGGTGAATCAATTGCACGCCACTTTAATGTATTTTCAGGAAATGTAGTATCCATTGATTCGACATGCTGAACGAACAGATAATTTGATGAATAATCAAGCAAATTGTTAATTGCAACAATGGTTATATTTGAAGCTATTATAATTACAAAGATTATTTTTGAAATTCTTATCGTCATTATTTAAAAGTTAAAAGTTAAAAGTTAAAAGTTAAAAGATTTAATTTTTTCTACATCATAAATGTAAATTCCTTCCGGAGGATTTTGAACTGCATAAGTAATGCAATTTATGATCTGATCAATTTTAACTAATCCAAGCCGCAAAGCTGTAGTTTTAGCTGCGGGAATAAATTCAAACAATTTATAAAATGGAATTAACAGATAAGGCCAGTAATGCCCGGGACCGAGCACATACCAAGGTCTGATAAATGATGCGTTCATTCCGCTTTCTCTTATCAACTCTTCACCTTTAATTCGCATTTCAATAAATTCCTTCATCACGGGTGCAGGATGCGCAACACTTAAATAAATGAAATGTTTTATACCTGCATTATTTGCAGCCGGAACTGCCTGCTGAATCGAGACTAGGTCAATGGAATTAAATTGCTGTTTCTTTCCCGGTCCCGGATGAGCGACACCGATCAAATGAATGAATGTATCACAACCCGAAACATAGTTTTCGTAAGTCGAATTGTCCAAAGCATTTCCGAAAACAACATTACAACCTTCCGGAAGTTTTGATTCCGAGCCTTTTCTTACAAGAGCAATAACTTCAAAATTATTCTTTATTAATTCCGGGATCAGTCTGTTTCCAATATATCCGGTTCCGCCGGTGATGAAAATTTTGTTGTTCAATTAACGAAAAAAATTAAATAATTCAAAAAATAATATGTTTTAAATAATCGTAAATCAAAAATCCTATATCTAAAATCAAATTAATACATTGAGATACACATTCAATATTAGTAAATTGCGTTAAACAAACAATAAAATTAAACTTTTAAAAGAGAAAATATAATTTATGAAAGAATTTGACGTAGTTGTAATTGGCAGCGGACCGGGCGGATATACGACTGCAATAAGAGCGGCTCAGCTTGGATTTAAAACTGCAATTATAGAAAGGGACAGACTTGGCGGGATTTGTTTGAACTGGGGCTGCATTCCTACAAAAGCTTTATTAAAGAATGCTGAACTTATGAACGGCATGAAGCATTTAGCAGATTTCGGAATAACATATGATAATCTGAAATTTGATTTTGAAAAAATAATTGCGCGATCGAGGGGAGTTGCAGATGTTTCTGAAAAAGGCGTCAGGTATTTAATGAAAAAAAACAAGATAGATGTATTCGAAGGATCGGCATTTATAAATAAAGACAAATCAATTACAGTTACCGATAAAAACGGAAAAGAATCAGAAAAGGTAAAAGCAAAATATACAATAATTGCAACCGGAGCACGAGCCAGATCACTCGGTAATTTAAAATTTGATGAAAAAAGAATTCTCTCATCCACAGGAGCAATGATCGCAAAAGAGCTTCCGAAGAAAATGACAATTGTGGGCAGCGGAGCTATCGGCTGCGAGTTCGCATATTTTTATAATGCATTCGGAACAGAAGTAACAATAATAGAAATGATGCCGACGATACTTCCGATTGAAGACAAGGATATGTCTGATGTTGTTGCAAGAGAGTTCAAAAAGAAAGGGATAAAAATTTTAACTGACACAAAAACTGAAAGCATTGAATTAAAAGATAATAAAGTAGTGACAAAGGTTTCAGGAAAAAGTAAAGAAGATTTAGAATCTGATGTAGTATTAATTGCCATTGGAGTTCAGGGAAATATAGAGAATATCGGACTTGAAGAACTGGGAGTTGTTACAGAGAAAAGCAGTATTAAAGTTGACAAAGATTTCAAAACAAATGTTGAAGGAATATATGCAATTGGAGATATAAACGGACCGCCATGGCTTGCACACGTTGCTTCATCCGAGGGAATAAATTGTGTTGAAAAAATTAAGGGAATGCATGTTCCTGATATTGATTACAATACAATTCCGGGATGTACATATTGTCAGCCTCAGATAGCATCTGTCGGACTTACAGAAAAGAAAGCTCTGGAAGAAGGTTATGAATTGAATATCGGTAAATTTCCTTATTCTGCAAGCGGAAAGTCACGAGCAATGGGAGAGACTGTCGGAATGATAAAAGTAATTTTCGACAAAAAATATGATGAACTTCTCGGAGCTCATATTGTTGGCGTCGAAGCGACTGAATTAATAACAGAATTCGTACTTGCAAAATCTCTTGAAGCGACTCATGAGCAGATCCTGAAAACTGTTCATGCTCATCCGACATTAAGCGAAGCAAATATGGAAGCAGTCGGTGTTGCATATAACGAGGCAATAAATATCTAATTTGAAAATAAGTCTGAAATGATTTATATTTATAAAAAGTAAAACTTAACCATGGAGGAAAATAAAATGGACGAAAATAAAACAGCAAAAGGACTTTTACTTGGATTTGTAACAGGAAGTGTAGTAGGGGCAGCAATTGCACTGCTTTACGCTCCAAAGTCCGGTAAAGAACTGCGTAATGACATTAAACTGCGAAAAGACGATCTTTTAGATGACACATCGGAATTTTTACAGATCGCAAAGTCAAAGGCAGGGGATCTTATTAACGAAGGCAGAAGAAAATCAGAAGAGCTTATCTCTGATGCCAGGAAAAAAGCAGGCACTCTGATCGATGATGCAAATGTCATATTAAATGATGCAAAAGAAAAAGCTACAACTACTATTGATTCAACAAAAGAAAAACTTGTTTCGGGCACAGACAAAATTAAAGATGCTCTGAAGGCAGGTGTAGATGCATACAATCAGGAAAAATCAAAAAATTCTTAAATTTAAAATTTAATTTTTTACAGCATTGGAAGAAACAATTCAATATCTTCAGATAATAACGAATGTAATAATTATTTTATTGTTTATCGGACTGGTTGTTTTAGTTTTTGGTTTGATAAAAACAATGAAATCTGTTTCAGCAAGAGTTGGTTCATTATCAGGCGAAATAACTGATATCAAGAGCAGACTTGAGCCGGCAATTGATAATTTCAGTGATCTTACTAAAAATGTTAATGGTGTATTTGTAAAGGTAAGAGAGAATGTAGACATTCTTGGAACAGTGGTGGAAAAAGTAAAGGATACTACTGATAATATAATTGAATTTGAAAAAAAGATTCAAAGTCAGATAGAACCACCGGTATTTGAAACTCTGAATACTATTTCAGCTGTATCTCTCGGCATCAAAACTTTTTTTGATGCATTTAAAAGCAAAAATAATACCGGAAGCAATGAAGTGTACATTCATGATAAAATTGAAGAGATAGAAGATTCGATTTCTGATGTTAACAATGAACTGGATAAAGTAAACATGAAACTGAATAATTCTTAGTTGAAATTTCTAAGTTAAGTCATTAAAGCAAAATCATTAATTTGGTTTTGCTTTTTTATTTACAAAGATTTAAAACTATCTTACCAAACTGACTTCCTGAATTCAGCAATTCAAATCCTTTTTGGAAATCTTCAAATGAAAGTACATTATCAATAACCGGTATAATTTTATTTTCATTTATAAACTTTAACATATCAGTAAAATCCATGTCAGAACCCATTGAGGAGCCGAAGATCTGCAGTTGCTTCCAGTATAATTTGAAAATGTTAAATTCTTTTACATTTCCCGAACCTGCGCCATAAGATACAATTCTGCCTCCGGGATTTATAATTTCCATACAGTTACTTAGTGTATTTCCGCCTGTGCTGTCGATTGCCACGTTTAAATTATTTCCGGAAATTTCATTTATCTCTTTATGCCATTCTGAGTTATTATAATTTACGCCGGCTTTAGCTCCGAGAGAAACAGCTTTTTTAATTTTTTCATCATTACCTGAAGT
>DAIPYE010000229.1:0-3586 GCA_036782915.1 Bacteroidota bacterium
ATATTATAAACATCATCACCGCCGGTATCAATAATTAAATCAAAATGTCCGTTATAAATATTTTTACCGTTTCCTCCAATCGCAATTCTGATCCCGTCTTCATCTGAATAGTAAAGAAAATTTCCCTGAACATTATCATTTTTAATTTCTTCACTACTAAGTTCAGTCTGAAAATTATGGGAAGATAACCTGGAGTATAATTCAAACATGTTTTTGAAACATAAATAAGAATTTTGTTTAATTTCTGTCCTGTTAATTTTATTTAATAATCCCAGAGTATTTCTTGAAATAAACATGCCGGAATCCCTTTGCCTGTTAAAAACAAAAATATCTGAGTTATCTCCATTTTCGGTTTCAGTTTCAGAAATAATAGACATCAGATATTTATTTAAATATGCTTTATCTTCCCTGGAAAAAGGAAGGATCAATTGCTTTTCATTCTTTCTGTTTTGCAGAATAAAATTTTTCAGATATTTGCCGAAAGCTTCAGGATCTTTTGAAAAAAGATTTATGTCAGCTTTAAGTTTACTGCTGTTAATGTATGATGTATTGTAATTTATGAGCAAAAACATTTTGTCAATTAATTCCTGCAAATCAAGATCTTTGTATTCCAAAACATTATCAATAAATCCGAACGAAGTAAGAGGAGCTTTCATAATATCCCGAATAACAGGCAGAAGCAGCTTCGAATCAT
The DNA here is from genome assembly GCA_036782915.1 of Bacteroidota bacterium. Lineage (GTDB taxonomy): Bacteria > Bacteroidota > Ignavibacteria > Tepidaquicellales > Tepidaquicellaceae > JAEUSI01. The sequence continues at coordinate 695 of DAIPYE010000229.1, forward strand.
TCGTCGGAGATTTGTCCTTGTCAAAATTGACCGGTATTGTAATATCTTCTGCTGTCAGCCCGCGGTAGGAGAGTGTGTAATTCAGAATTGAATCAATGCTCTGCTGAGCGAAAGATGTATTTATTAACAATAGAAAAAAGACAACTTTGTAGAATTTCATCCGGGTTTATATAATTTATCAAATATACTTTTTAAATAAATGTTTTGACATTCAGAAATATTATTAAATAAAAGCAATATTGTTTCTGTACATTTCAAAACATTTTGAAAGCTAAATCACTATTAACATGGAATATGCAGAAATAAATAAATAGACATTTTTATACGATTATGCTCGAAACATATTTAAAGTGAATAAAAAAAAGGAATTGTCAAATTAATTTTTGATCTTTTTTATCTTTTTTTTATCTTTTTTTATCTTAGACAGGAATTTGCATTTTAGGAGTGTAGTTTTTAAAACAAATTGATATTGAGAAAGAAAAGATTGAAGTTTCAAAACTTAATTTGCATATGAAAATACCGGAATCTTGTTTGTTCACAAGCGTGATTTTTGAAAGGAAAATAGAAAATTTAGAAATTATTGATTTTTTAAAATCACAAGAAACAATTCGTGCCACATTTTAAAATGTGGCACACCTTAAGATGTGGCACATCCAACATTATTAAAATAGATTTACAAAAAACATCAAAATTCTTCAAAAATTTAAACTTGTTAAGATTTTACATTATTATACTAAAATCCAACATATGTTAAAAATGACAGAAAGAATTGTTTCAAAATACTTTGACTGGGATCGATAATTATTTCAATTTAATATAAATAATGCAGCTTGTTTTCTTACTTTTAGATAAAGCGGATAATTGTTTAGGATTTTTTAAATAAATCATTGAAATCAATTAAATAATTATTTACGCATTCTAAATAATATTATGGTAATTCCAAATAAAAAATCAGTGGAAATTATTTAAAATTCGTATTTATTTGTGAAATTTGTGGCATATTTTATCATCAATTTGGACGCATTTATTACATTCAAATCAAAACATCATGTTAATTCCTTGATAAAATTTTACAAATTTGGTATTTTGCATAAAACAAATTTAAACAATAAAAATGAATACAACTTGCCCGGAATGCGAAGCTACGATTAACCTTCCCGCCGGAACTTTAAAAGGTGAATTAATCGAATGCAATGAATGCGGATCAGAACTTGAAGTAGTAAGTCTTGATCCTGTAACTCTCGCACTTGCCCCCAAGGAAGAAGAGGATTGGGGCGAATAGTCCTTCCTGAATATTTAACTAAATAAAAATAAAATTTTGAAAATCGGCTTTCTTCATTCTTTAATAAGGAAGGATGAAAAATTTCTTATTGAAGAATTCAAAAAACGTAATACAGATTTGTTAATGATAGATGACAGATCGATCCAGTTCAATATCGGAAAAGATAAATATGATATTGATGTTTTAATTGAGAGATCAATAAATCACTCAAGAGCATTGCATGCTATGAGATTATTTGAAAGCGCAGGTGTAAAATGCGTGAACAGTTATGATGTAGCAACGATTTGCGGCGACAAACTTTTAACTTCAGTCGCGCTTGCAGATGCAAAAGTACCGCAGCCGGAAGTAAGAGTTGCATTTACTGAAGAAACTGCTTTGACGGCAATTGAAGAGATGGGTTATCCGGTTGTACTGAAACCCGCTGTCGGTTCCTGGGGAAGATTGCTTTCCAAAGTAAATGACAGAGATGCTGCAGAATCTATACTTGAGCATAAAACTGTTCTCGGCTCATATCACCATTCGATATTTTATATTCAGAAATATGTTGAAAAGAAAGGCCGTGATATAAGAAGCTTTGTGATAGGTGATGAATGTATTGCTGCAATTTACAGATCTTCACCGCACTGGATCACAAATACTGCCCGCGGCGGAAAAGCTGAGAAGTGTGAGGTTACAGATGAAATTTTTAAAATCTCTGTTGATGCAGCGAAAGCTGTTGGAGGCGGAGTTGTAGCTATTGATATTTTTGAATCTGACAACGGATTAATGATCAATGAAGTTAATTACACAATGGAATTCAAAAACAGTATCGATATTACAGGTGTGAATATTCCCGGATGTATAGCAGATTATGTTATTAAAACAGGTAAGGAGCAGATTGGAAAGTAAGATCAGCATTTCAATCGCCGGAGCATCAGGTTATACCGGAGGCGAATTATTAAGATTGCTTTTGTCACATCCATTTGTTGAGATAAAGCAGGTTACTTCTGAAAGATTTAACGGCAAATCAGTTACAAAGCTTCATCCAAATCTGAGAAAAAGAACAGAACTTAAATTCAGTTCACTGAATGAACTTGAATACTGTGACGTTCTATTCCTTTGCCTTCCGCATAAAAGTTCATCCAACAGAATATCAGAATTCATTGATAAAGCCGGAAAGATCATTGATCTCAGCGGCGACTTCAGACTTAAGAATGCAGATGATTATAAAAAATGGTACGGACAGGAACATCCTAATAAAGAATATCTTGAGAAATTTGTATATGGAATTCCTGAACTTCACAGAGAAGAGATGAAAACTGCCAGATTTGTTTCAAGCGCAGGATGCAATGCTACTGCGACCATTCTCGGTCTTTATCCTTTGTTCAAAAACAATCTTGCAGATCCTGAAAGAACTGTTGTCGAAGTAAAGGTCGGATCGAGCGAAGCCGGAAATGAATCAAACGCCGGATCACATCATCCCGAGCGTTCGGGATGTGTCAGATCATTTATGCCGACAGGTCACAGACACAGCGCTGAAATGATACAGGAATTAAGTTTCGGAAAAAAAATAAACATTCATTTTTCAGGAACGGCGATAGATATGGTGAGAGGAGTGCTTGCTACATGTC
>DAIPYE010000229.1:3596-4227 GCA_036782915.1 Bacteroidota bacterium
TAGATGAAAAAGAGATCTGGAAAGTTTACAGAAAAGAATATTCGAATGAGCCATTCATTAGAATTGTAAAAGATAAAGACGGGATCTACCGTTATCCCGAACCGAAGCTTCTCTGGGGTACAAATTATTGCGATATCGGATTTGAGAGAGATTTCAATTCTAACAGATTAGTGGTGATCAGCGCAATTGACAATTTAATGAAAGGCGCTGCAGGTCAGGCATTGCAGGCGTTTAACATTATGAACGGAATTGAAGAACGAACGGGACTTGAATTTACAGGTCTGCATCCGGTTTAAAATATATCAGGAATTATTTATGTGCAGATTATTATTTGTCAGATCAGAAACCGAATTCAATCCTAAAGAATATTTAGAAAAATTTGCGAAGCTTTCAAAAGAAAGTAAGGAATTTCAGGGACACGGCTGGGGCTGTTCATATCTTGAAAATAATGAATGGAAACATTACAAAAATATCTGTCCGGTCTGGGAAGATGATCTTTCACAATTTGGTAAAACGAAATTAATTACAGTTCATGCAAGAAGCGCATTCAGAGATGAAGGAATTGTAATTGAGAATAACATGCCGTTTCATGATGACAGGTATATTTTTACATTTAACGGTGAATTGAGAG
>DAIPYE010000230.1:0-4158 GCA_036782915.1 Bacteroidota bacterium
ATCAGTTACTTTACATCAGCGCATTTATAAATTTTATTGTAATGTTTTTCTTTTTCATGAAATACTTACCTGCAGAATCAACTGCTGCCGGATATATAAAAAGGTTCAGAAATGTTTTTTCAGGAATAAAACTTAAAAATGTTTTGATCTCACTTTTAATTTTTCTGACAACTTATTTTATCCAGAGAAAATTCAGCAACAGCACTCTTCCTGATGAAGGATCAATATGGAATTTGGTTTATTACATATCGCTTTACAGTTCAACAAAACCTCTAGTATTTTATGTAACTGCTGTTACGTATTTCGGAGTTTTTTTTGCAATTCTCGCAATATGTTATTCTAATTTTAAGAAACATCTTTATAATTTAGGCTGGGGAGTTTATATTTCTTTCATTTTAACTTTCCTGATATTGTTTGCAACAGACACAAGACTTATAATCAATTTTTTTCCTTTCATAATTCTTTTGTCAGTATTGGTTCTAAAAGACATAGACATCAGCAAAAGACTTTTCATCCTGCTTACTCTTTTCTCATTTGTGTTATCAAAAATATATATTCCGATGTATAACATTCCCGGTGTTCCTGTGGACAAATTTGAGTTTCCTGATCAGCTTTTTTTCATGAACCTGTACACGATCTCGGTGCTTTCTTATATTATTCAGGGTTCGGTGATATTAATTATTTCTGTTTTTATATTTTCTGAGATCAGAAAATGCAGATCAGTTAAAAATTATTCTTAACTGTAAAATATTTTTGTTATGAAACAATATTTATCTGATAAACAAGTTCACCGCACGAATTTTCATAAATTTTTTTAATTCCGGTAACATTTAATCCATATACTTCTCTTAGGTTTTTAACCAGTGACTCTGCATTTGACATGTTGTTTGTTTGAAAAAGCAATTGATTACCTGACAGCATTAATTCTTTAATATCTGTTAATTCAGAAGATTCAGAGAAACCAAAAATATTTGTGCTCCAGTATTCATAAAATAAATTATCCGGATACTCCTTATGAAGAATATTTTTATATCTACCGGTTTGACTTCCTGACCAGTATGTTAAATAGTTCTTTGAATAAATTTCATTCGAACTTCCGTATCCGGAGATCAAAACCGCCGCGGGAAAATTATTTTCTATGAATTCATTTAGTTTCAATGCCTCAATCCTTTCAAGATCATATTTAATAAAGTGATCTCTGTAATTAAAGAATTGAAATGATACTATCAGAATTATGACAGCTAAGTAGGCTGACTGCAATCTCATCTTTGCAGCAAAGAGGGGAAATTCACGATATACGTTCTGAATGCAAAGTATAAGACCGGTAACAGATAATATCAGAGACGGGAAAATGTAATGATGTGAAAACTTTTTTAATAGCAGCAGAAATTCCAGATTCATAATTATGAACACAGCTGTCAGAATCTTATTGTTCAAATAAAAATCCATTACATTTTCAAATCTGCTTATTCCCTTAGCAGGAGATCTGAATATATTAAACAGGAATAATATCAGGATCAGAAAAAAAACAATTGCAAAAAAAATATCTTCCGAAAATATTTTCATTAAATTCATAATATAATCCGGTGAACCATATGCTTCAAAATTAGAATTACTGTATATACCGTTATTTGAAATTATTGATATAAACCAATCTGAAATTCCTTTAATGTTATTAAACCCCGGATAAATGCAAATCAAGAATAAAATAAAAGAAATAATCAAATACGATAACTTCAAAGAATTTTTATTTAAAAGCATTAAGGGTATAAAAATAAAAGGAGCAAAATTTAATTTATTGGCAATTCCGATCCCTGTTAAAACTGAAAATGCAATAAGGTACAGAAACTGTTTATCAGGTTTTCCTTTTTTCAAATTTTCCGAATATCTCAAAGCTGTTAAAATAAATAAGATGTATATCATTAAAAGAAAATTTTCAGCGCTGACATCCGAGAGTTCATAAAATGCATTGAATGCTGAAAAAGGTGTAAGCTGAAAGAAAATTGCAAGTATTACATTATTGTACAATTTATAAACAGACCATCCGAAAAATAAAAGTATGAGTGAATTTAGTAAGATGAGAGCTGAATTTATGAAATTCATATAATGGTCAGGTCTGGCTAAAACATCGAGAGCAATGTCAGAATTATATCCGCTGATCAGATGACATATCTTTACAGAAAACGCTCCGAATAATTGAAGGGGAATTCCCGGATGATCTAAGAATCCTGTTCCATATCCGCTGAACTGAGCAAAATTAAGTGAGTTTATAAGATAAACATATCCGGGATCATAATGTATATTTAGAAAATAAGGACCTTTTGTATTTCTTAATAACAACGAAAGGAATACAAGGCAAACAGGAAGAATAATCAGTAATGCAGGCTTGAATTTATTTTTCATATTAAAAAGATCTTTTATATCAATTCCCCGCTTTACTTCAAATTACATGTTCCGGGAATATTATCAGACGATTCAGAAATTTACAAAATGATCCCATCTTCTGTCGTCAACTGAGACTTTTTTGAAAGCCATTGCTCCGTATTTATGTTCATCTATATCATTCCGCAAAATATTTTTTATAAAGGATTTAGGATTGGATATCAGAGATTGATCTTTTTTCTTATTCAGATGACTCCTTTGTACGGAGCCGCCGATAAATTTATATGATCTGTTTTTTGAAATAAATGAACAGACTTTTTCTACCGCTGCCCAGTCTGAATCATCCAGGATAACAATACCGTCAATTTTTAATAATTTATCAATAAGAAAAAAATCTACAAGTGTGTGATCAAAGGTATGCCAGCCGTCGATAAATGCAAAATCAGCTTTGACATTTCTTTCTGCAAGCATTGCAAGGGCAAGATGAGAAGGTTTATCTATGAACTCAATTATTTCTCCGAAACCGGCTTTCTTAAGATTGTTTAATCCGATTCCTCCGTAACTTTCTTCATACATCTGGTAGGGATCAATGACATAGTGTTTTGTAACAGAAGATTTTCTTAAAGCTTCACAAATAAATAAAGCGGAAGTTCCAAAAGCCAGACCGACTTCAATGCTGACTTCTGCCTGAATATCTGAAATACATTTCTGTATAAGCGCTCCTTCTTCACCGCTTATCTGTGCATTGACCTTTTTGATTTTACCGTCAACTGTTAATGTATTTCCAGTAACAAGTATTTCTTCCAGTATCGGATTCAAATTTATTCCCCGGGTAATATTAAGATCATGTTTATGATATTACGCATTTACTTCTTTATTATTGTTTACTTGTCTGAGTAATTCCCCGGCTAAATTTTTAGCCTGTACCCGCAATTCCGGAACTGCTGTAGATTCCCACAATATTCCTTTAAGAGCAGAACCAAGAGTAAACAAAAACAGCGAAAGTGAATTGTCTTTCTGAATTATTGTTCCGTCCGGCAACGAGTTAATCCCTAAATTCATTTCATCCTGAATGATCAATCCTCTTTTAAGAAGATTTATATAAATCTGCTGATCGATTTTTGCAATGTCAGTATTTGGACCAGTACAGTTAATTACTCTGCTGACAATAAGTTCTTTCATTTCTGCAGAACCTTTCTTTTGCAAAATCACATAAATATGATCACTTATTTCCTTTATCTCTCGAAGCCTTCCTCCGATTATTTCAAGTTTACCTTCGGAAATCAAACTTTGCATCTTCAGATAAATATTTTTAGGCAGACGGTGTCTGGCAACTCCCCACAAATGTCTTAAGTGAGACATAAATCTTAATTTATCTTTTAATGTTAAACTCAGCCAGATCTCCTGCGTTTTAGGTCTGATAGCATCAACAACTGCCTCACCTGTAATTCCCTTTGACAAAACAATTTTGATATGTTTCCTGAAAATACTGTATAACTTTGAAATTTCATAAGGCGGGTGAAGTTCGTTAAGAATATCCGTATAAGGCTTTCTTTTTTTATGAGATAACGGAAAATATCCGTTTGTTGAAACCGAATAAATTTTTCCTTTGAAACCTTTGTCAGTAAGACTTAATACATTATCAACCATTGTCAGACCTGTGCCGATTATCAAAACATTTTGATTATCAGTGAGACCTTCGATCGCACTCTTATCCCATGGATTCTGAAAATATTTATCTGATCTGAAAAAAGATCCATCCTTTATTCTCGGATT
>DAIPYE010000231.1:0-3724 GCA_036782915.1 Bacteroidota bacterium
AATTAAACTACGGAAAAGATTATAAATACTCTCATGATTTTGATGAGCATTTTACAGATCAGCAGTATCTACCGGATGAATTAAAAGATAAAATTTATTATCTGCCGACTGACATTGGCGGTGAAAAAAAATTAAAGGACAGACTGGAGAAGTTATGGAAAAAAAGAAAAAAGAATTGAATCAGTCTATTGATTAATTGAGTTTCCAAAAATTGTTTTAAAAATTATAACCTGCTCCAAAATCAACCTGCGTCTGTGTTACATTCCCTGAAGAAAATATGTGACTGTCTATAACTGATAAATTCAGATTAAATTTATCAATGTTTACTGTTGCGCCTAAAGTTCCAAATGTCTGACTATAACTTCCTGGATTTGCTACAAAAATAAATACTTCATCCTCTAAATCTCTGAAATCTTTAATTATGAAAATTCCGGTTCTTATAATTACATTTTTATTAATTGTGTACTCCATACCGAAATTGAAATCATTTCTGTTGTTCATTTGAAATCCGGAGCTTCCGTCTTTTTCTTCAGAATCGTCATTGTCTGTCGAAGTATTCATATATGTATAATCTGCCGACAAGCTTAAAGGAGTTTTTGAGAATGTATAATTAACTCCAAACCCGATCTTCATTGGAAAAATGTTTGGGTCAGGATATGTTAAGGTTGTATCAGTTGTAGTAAGTTCTACATTTTCACTGACTTCAGGAGTAAATGTTAATCCAAAGGATAATCCGTCAATTGGTTTGTAAATTACTCCGAAATCAGGGACAAATTTCCCGAAACTTTCATTTTCCTGATAATTTGATATGTTTTCTGTTTCGTAGGAATAAAAAGAATATTTTAAATTTATACCGAACTTAAGCATTTTTTCAGGAGAGTACACTATTGGAATTACGACAGAACTTATAGACATATTTTCATAAAAATATTCTCCGGTTAGCTCTCCGGATACATCCATTACTGCATTACTGATGCTGAATCCGTTATTATTTTCATATAATGCTGCAACAGAGAAATCATTACTTAATTTATAACTAATGCCCGCAAGCATACATGGATTTAGTTCTTCAAAAGTAGTATTCTCATTGTCTTTATAAAGATACGGCACTTCGCTTTTGTAAATATACTCACCGTAAATCTGAAACTTATTTTTTTGTGTAAGTGAAGCAGGATTTAATATTGTCCCGGAAAGATCATTGTCTGCTGCAATTCCCGTATAGCCTTTGCCGGCAGCTTTTACAGATAAATAATTTTTTGAATAAATGTCATAGAAAGGGTCAAAATATAATGCACTTCTGTAAAACACTGATTGTGAAAAAACATCAGGAATTATTAAAAGAAAGTAAAGACTTAATAATGCAATCTTCTTCATGATAAATTTTATTTAATTTTTCAATTTTTTACTTCTTTCAAAACGATCTGTTTATTCGGATCAAAAGAAACTCTCAGCGGTTCTTCGGAATATTCAAATGAAAATTTCTGAACATTATATGTATTCTCAACTTTTTCCATAACTTCTTTGCCGCTTTTAAAAATTACTTTTAATTCGACAGGCATTTTAAAAAATCCGGTTTTTGTCTGTATCTGATTTATCGTATAGTCCAGTTTCCATTTTCCATTTTGAATTTCAACAATGCTGTAATTTAGCTGGTAAACAGGATGATTTGGCTGCATCAGCCATTGGTCAAAGAACCAGGTAAGATCAGTGCCTGTAACTTTATTAACATATTCTATAAATCCTTCTGTTGAAATATTTCCATATTTGAAATCAGGATCATTTGTGTATTGTTTCATTAAACTAAAAAAACCCGCATCTCCGATCACATATCTTAACATATGGATCATGCATCCTGCTTTTGAATAAACCAGTATGTCATTAAAAAGCAAAGAATCAGGGGGAATATTTACACTCCAGTCCTTTTCATAAATAGCTCTTCCCGGATTCCGGCTGAGATATTTACTCGCTTCATTTAAAATTACCCTTTTGTATTCAGCATATCCGACTTTATTTTCAGCCCAGATGGCTTCATTGAATGTTGCAAATCCTTCGTTCAGCCAGATATCTGCCCATGCCATCGGTGTGATCATGTCACCGAACCACTGATGAACTATTTCATGGCATACAAGATCTTCCGTCCAGCAATCGGGACATAAAGTAATGAGAGTTTGATTTTCCATTCCACCCCATCTGAAATCCCTGTTAGTTGTCGCAATTGCAAGTTTTTCAAATGGATAATCACAGTAAATTTTTGAAAAGTAATCCAGCATATACGGAACATTGGTTTTGATATTTCTTATATTAAACAGTGTTTCACCTCTCTGCCAGTAATATCTGAGCTGCATTTCAGAATTTGTCTCAGAACTTTTCCAGTTAAATATTTCCAGGTTAAAATTTGTTTTTCCGATTATTGCAACCAGATATGTTGCTATTGGTTTTGTACTTATCCATTTATATGTCAAAGTGTCGTTTGAAACTAATGAGTCAGTCATAATTCCGTTTGCTGTAAATATTACATTTACAGGAACTTTCGCAGTAATGCTCAGTAAAGTTTTATCATCCGGTCTGTCATTGCAGGGAAACCACTTTCTTGCCCCGATCGGCTCGCAGTCAGTATAAACAATTCCGTCTCTGACAATGAATGAAGAATCGTAATGATCTTTATGTCTGTAAAATATTCCGATATTAAAAACTTCACTCGAATCATACATTCTGTCTAGTTCAATTGTCAAAATGTTTCCGTAATGCGAAAATGAAGAACCGTTAACAGAAACCGAATCAATTATTAATGAAGTATTCACAGCATCTAAATTAATTCTGCTGATCTGAGATTCAGCTCTTATTGATACAATTTCACTTGCGGAGAATGAACTTGGATATGGTTTTATGAAACAATTGTATAGGTTTAGATCAAGTTCATAACCTAATACATTGAATAAATTATTTTTTGAAACCTGAGATTGAATATGAAAAGGGATACTGAACACTAAAAAAAGAAGAGTCGCTCTGAAAAAGTTATTTTTCACTAATCTGTATTTTGAATTTTTTTGAATTTTGTATTTTATCCTTTTTATAACGATTGCAAAATATGGATTTGCAAATATAAAAAGTAAGTAAAAAATCCTTACTTTATGACAGATTCTTTGTATCTGCGGCCTTTCCAGTTTGCGCCTATTCCGAATTTAATTATTCTGTATGAATTTAGTGACAATAATATTATCATAACAGAACTTAAAATATTTAAAAAAGATGCGTAAAAAGATTGCTTAAATTTTATTGAATGTGAAATTCTTATCAGTATCGGAATCAGAACGGAAAATAAACTGCAATAAACTATCACAGAATTTGAAGCTGATATTCCGTAGAAAAATGTAAAAACCGGTAAGATAAAAATTATAAGATAAAAAAGATCAAGTAATATCAAACCCGCAAATGAAAATGAAAGTCCTGCAAAAAAGTTTTTTGAAAACCCGCTCCATATCTCATTGAAATTTCTATACATTCTGCATTTTGCAATATCAGTTCCGTCAGCAAAAACAAGGTTGCCTCCAAATTCTTTTACTCTTTTTGCAAGCCAGACATCTTCCACTATTCTGTTTTTCAGTGATTCATGTCCGCCGATCTTATCATAAAAGCTTCTTTTGAAAAACATGAACTGACCGTTGCCGATTGCGAATTTACTGCTCTTTGAGCTACTGACAAGAAATAAAGGCAGAATTGCCAT
>DAIPYE010000231.1:3766-4157 GCA_036782915.1 Bacteroidota bacterium
AGCAAAATAAAGCATTGGGATGATTATTTTTTCCCAGAAAGTGACAGTAATTTCAAACGGCATTACAGATAACAGATCCGCTTTTTTTGAAACTGAAAATTTCAAAGCACGTCCTATACAGTTATTTTGCAAAACAGTATCAGCATCAATGAATAATAAATAATTTCCTTTTGCTTCCTTCTGAAGCTGATGACAGGCGAAATTTTTACCGACCCAGTCTTCCGGTAATTGATCTCCGTTTATAATTTTAATTCTGCTGTTTTGTAATTTCAGTTCATTTAAGATCTCTCCCGTTCTGTCTGCAGAATTATCATTGAGAACTATCAGTTCAAATCCCTGATAATTCTGATTAAGTACTGATCTCACGCATGATTCTATATTTTCCTCTTCA
>DAIPYE010000232.1:0-4045 GCA_036782915.1 Bacteroidota bacterium
TTTTTTAATCTTTTTTAATCTTTTTTAATCTTTTTTAATCTTTTTTAATCTTTTTTAATCTTAGACAGGAATTTGCATTTTAGGAGTAAATTTTTTAATACAAATTAAAATTGAGAAAGAAATGAAAATAGTTTCAAAAACTTAATTTGGATATGAAAAAACCGGAATCTTGTTTGTGTAAAAGCTTTATTTTTGTAAAAACATCAAAAAATATAGAAATTAATGATTTTTTGAAATCACAAAAAACAATACGTGCCACATTTTAAAATGTGGCACACCTTAAAGTGTGGCACATCCTAAGATTATTAAAATTTATTTACAAAAAACATCAAAATTCTTCCATAATTTAAACAGTATAATCAGACAGTATTAAAACAATATCCGGCATTTGTCCAAAATGCGAGGTTAAAATTGATTTAAATTCCATTATTGAGATTGATTTTACCTGTCAATTTTTTATTATGAATGCTGCTTAATTTCTTACTTTTAGATCAAGCTCAAAATTGTTTTTGATGCTATTGAAAATTTCCTGCATATTTATTGTAAATTTCATTTAATATATCAGTCAATAAACGTATTTTGCATATTATCAAAATTATATTGATTTGAATTCAAAAGAGATAAGAAGTTCGTTTTTAGAATTTTTTAAAAATAAAGATCACAGGATAGTTCCTTCATCTTCTGTGGTGCCTCATAATGACCCTACGCTGATGTTTTCCAATGCAGGCATGAATCAGTTCAAAGATGTTTTTCTTGGAACAGGAACACGCGATTACAGCCGTGCTGCTGATTCACAAAAGTGCATTCGTGCCGGAGGAAAGCATAACGATCTTGATGAAGTTGGATTTGACAGCTATCATCACACTTTTTTTGAAATGCTGGGAAACTGGTCATTTGGTGATTATTATAAAAAGGAAGCAATTATATGGGCTTGGGAATTACTTACCGATGTCTGGAAACTTCCTAAAGACAGATTATGGGTGACAGTTTTTGAAACTGATGATGAAGCTTTTAACATCTGGAAAAATGAAACTGATATTGACCAATCTCATATTCTCAGATTTGATGAAAAGGATAATTTCTGGGAAATGGGAGACACCGGTCCTTGCGGTCCCTGTTCGGAAATTCATTTTGATTTCACAAAAGACGGATGCAAACCTGAAGATGTCAATGCTGGGATTGAAGAAGTGATTGAAATCTGGAATCTGGTTTTCATTCAATACAACAGGAAAAAAGATAAAGAGCTTGTTCCCCTGCCAATGAAGCATATTGACACCGGAATGGGATTTGAAAGAATTGTCCGCGTACTTCAGAATAAAAGATCAAATTATGAAACCGATATTTTCTCTACGTTAATTTCTAAAATTTCTGAAATAACAAATAAAGAATATTCCGGTGATAATATTTCCCCGATGAATGCTATCGCTGATCATGTAAGATCGCTTACATTTGCCATCACCGACGGAGCAATTCCTTCAAATGAGGGAAGAGGTTATGTATTGAGAAGGATTCTGAGAAGAGCTTCACGTCTTGCGCGAAAATTGGATTATCATACTCCGATCTTGTTTCAGTTAGTTGATACTTTAGTTGAAAATTTCGGTGAAGCATACCCTGAATTAATTGACAAAAAAGAATTTTGCAAGGAAGTCATTAAAGCTGAAGAAGAAAGTTTCCATATTACGCTTGACCGGGGATTGAAATTATTCAATGATGTTGCTGACTCTCTGAAGGATACAAAAATTTTTCCCGGAGATGAAGCATTTAAACTTTATGATACTTTTGGATTTCCGCTGGACTTAACTGAAGTCATGGCTAAAGAAAAAGGATTGAAAGTCGATCTGCTTAAGTTTGAAGAAGATATGGAAAAGCAAAAAGAGAGAGGAAGGAAGGACAGGAAGGTTACCGATATAAAGTATGAAACACGTGGTGATAGGACTGTTGAAATTAGATTTGAAAAAGAAGGAATGAATTCTTTAAGAAGTATAAGAGGCATAAACAATTTTGTAGGTTATGAAAAAGATGAAGTAAAAACAAAAATAATTATGGCAGATTATGATAAGGAATCAGATTCCTGCATTTTATATTTGGATGAAACACCATTTTACGTTGAAAGTGGTGGACAAATAAGTGATTTGGGAATTATTGATATAAATGGAAATCAAATAGAAGTTTTAAATATATTTAAAAATGGTTTAGATATCGGACATTTAATAAAATCTGATGAAATAAAAAATTCTTATATTGAAAATAATTTGTCCTTATTTGATTTTAATGTTTTAACTAAAATAGATTCAAATCGTCGCAGAGCAATCGAACGCAACCACTCCGCCACTCACATTCTTCACGAAGCATTGCGAAGAGTTCTGGGAAGTCATGTGAAACAGTTAGGTTCACTTGTTCATAATGAATATTTAAGATTCGATTTCCCTCATTTTCATAAATTAGAAGAGAATCAGATAAGAGAAATTGAAGAGTTGGTGAATTCGAAAATTCAGGAAGAGATAAAAGTATATACTGATGTCGATATTTCAATTGAAGAAGCAAATAAAATCCCGAATGTAAAAAAGTTTTTCGGTGAAAAATACGGAGACAAAGTAAGAGTGGTTCATATTGACGATAATTTCAGCATAGAGTTTTGCGGAGGTACACATGTTAAGAATACATTTGAAATAGGTTTATTCAAAATTACAAAGGAAGAAAGCATAGCTTCGGGAACGATAAGGATCTTTGCCAGAACAGGTGAAGGGATTTTGCATTTGCTCGGTGAAAAAATTAAAGATATTGACAAAATTCTGTCGGGACTTCCGGAAAAATATTCAGAGAATTTCAAAGCCGGAATTCTATCATTGAGCAATCAGATTTCCACTGCAAATTTCAGAGATATAAAACTTTTAAATCTTCTTTTAAATAATCAGGATTCGACATTTAATTCGCTTATTGAAACAAAGGAAAAATATCTTGAAGAGAAGAAACAGACTGAAAAGCATTTGTTCAAACAGAATATGGAAAATGTTTTGAATGAACTTGATGAAATAATTTCAAAAGCCGTTAATGTAAATGGTTTTGATCTGGTTGTTTCAGAAATGAAACTGAACAGTATGGATGAATTCAAAGAGATCGGAGAAGCTTTAAGAAGCCGAATTAAAAACGGTGCCGGGCTTATCGCAGTTGTATTGCAGGATAAAATTAATCTTGTTTGTTCGGTAAGTGATAATCTGATAAAAGAAAAAAACATCAGCGCAGGAAAGATAATTTCTAAAATTGCAAAAGAGCTTGGCGGAGGCGGAGGCGGAAAGCCGCATCTGGCAACTGCCGGCGCAAAGGATGTTTTGAAACTTGAAAAAGTTTTAGCGGATTTTAAGAGTAACTTTAGTAAGTATTCAGAATAAGGATTCCCACTTGCCTCGCGTAGCGCCTCGCAAGGCGGGCGTGTGTCTCAAAACTATGTTTGATTAAGCCACATAGTTCCATTGAAACATAGAAAATGGTTTTTTTAAAAAAATTTACTATGTATCTATGGCCCTATGTGGTGAAAATATGTTTTTGAGACAGACACCAAAGCTAACAGGATGTCCAAGAAAATGGTTTTGATCTTAGCTGCAATCTTTAAGGTTACGTTTTTGATACGATTATACAGGCATAAAGCCTACGCCTATATTACGATTGAACATTTCGGACTTTATCTGTAGGGCTTGGGAATAAATTTTTAGAAAATAATTTCAATCATTTAATTTCAAATATAAAATATGAAAGTAATAATTCCTGTAGCAGGATTTGGCACAAGATTAAGACCTCACACTTTACACAATCCGAAAGTACTTTTAAATGTCGGAGGGAAACCGATGATACATTATATTATCGAACAGTTAATTAATGATAAAATAGCTTCTTCAATAATTCTTGTCACAGGATTTCTGGGTGACAAAATAAAGGATTATCTGAACAGTACGTTCAAATTTAAATTCGATTATGTGGAACAGGAACAGGCGAAAGGTCTTGGTCATGCAGTTTATTGCGCTAAAGATGTTTTTAAAAACAAGAATGA
>DAIPYE010000233.1:0-4035 GCA_036782915.1 Bacteroidota bacterium
GAAAAAATATATGAAGGGTTTTCTTTCCTTTCTTTTGATGTCATTGAGAATTGTCTTAGCAACATATCTCCCTTGCTGCATTGCCACTGCGCTGACACCGGGAAGCGGTTTTCCGTCTTCACCGGTACAGTTCGCCAGATCTCCGATGACAAATATATCAGGATGATCGTCAAGGGAGCAAAATTTATTTACTACTACCCTTTTGGCTCTGTCAATCTTCAATCCGGAATTATCTTCGAATGAATTTGCTTCCACTCCGGCAGCCCAGATTATAATATTTCCGGTTAAAGTTTTTTCTCCATCAAGAGTCTTCACAATAACTTTTTTATCTTCGATATCAATTACTCTGGTATTCAGCATAACTGTAACTCCTCTTTTTTCAAGCTGAGCTTTTGTATATACTGCAAGTTCTCTGCTGAATGTCGGTACAAGATCTGCGCCTCCCTCAATAAGATAAATTTCACTTTCATTAGTATCTATATTTCGGAAATCCTTTCTGATAATTCTGTGTGAAAGTTCGGCGATCGATCCCGCAAGTTCGACTCCCGTAGGACCACCGCCAATTATAATAAATTTTAACAGATCGTCAGCTCTTTCCGGATGATTTTCAGCTTCTTCAAAAGAAAGCAAAAGCCGTTTTCTAATTTGTAAAGCATCAGTAAGATTCTTTAATCCTGAAGTATATTTTTTCCATTCATTATGACCGAAGTATCCGGTTTGCGCTCCTGTGGCAAGTATAAGATAATCATAGTGAATTTTTCTGTCGTCAAGAATTACATAATTATATGCTTTGTCAATACCGGTAACTTCATCCATTATGACAGTCACATTCGGGTAAGTATCCGTAAGAGTCCTTGATGGAATAGCAATATCAGCCGGGCTTAATACTGCTGTTGCAACCTGATACAGCAACGGCTGAAACAAATGATGATTCGATCTGTCAATTAAAGTTATGTTAAGGTCTTTATTTTTAGCAAGTTTTTTTACTGCCTGAAGTCCGCCAAATCCGGCTCCAACAACTACAATGTGTTTTTTACTCAATTTAAATTTAAAATTATTTATTCTTCATTATACAAATACTAAATCTTTACAACAATAGAATTTCTGTTTTTTTATTTGTATTCTAATCTGTTTCCTGAAATAATTTTTATAAATTAATACTGATCCGTAAATAATCAGAAAAAAATTTTATATAAATAGCAACTGATTTCAATTGAAATTAATAATAGAATGTAAAATTGAAATTAAATATCTTTGCAGAACAAAATATTAATTTAATTTTAAAAGACATATGGACAAAAGTTTCATCACAACAGCATTTAATTTTGAAGGATGCACAATCACTAAAAACCTTGGAGTTGTAAGAGGGATCATTGTAAGGTCAAGAAATATTTTCGCGAATATCGGAGCCGGATTTCAAACACTGGTTGGAGGAGACATTACACTTTACACAGAGCTCTGCGAGAAGACCCGTGAAGATGCTTTTGAATTAATGATCAGACATGCAGAGGAACTTGGAGCAAATGCCGTTATCGGAATGCGTTACGATGCTAATGAAGTTTCCGCCGGTGTTACTGAAGTTCTGGCATATGGTACCGCAGTTGTAGTGGAAAGAAAATAATGTGTCGGTATCTCTGAAATTATTTTTATTCAAAATATTCTCTGTAAATTTTCCACTCGCCGTTTGTTTCACTGCCTTTATACATGCCGAGTGTCTTAACTCCTTTTTCAGAGAATTTGTCAGATTCATATTCCTGTTGAAACATTACCATTTTATCGTTTTCGGTTGAAGCAGAATCTGAAATAATTTTCATATCCGAAAATTTAATTTTTATATCTTTATAATTCTTAAAAGTCCACTCGATCCTTTTTAATCTTTCTTTGAGATCAATTTTTTTTCTGTCTTTTCCGTAATATTCATAATCTTCCGTCATATAACTTCCAAATTTATTTATATCTTCATTTTCCCATGCAACTCTCCAGTTATCTATTGTATTTTTGATCCTGTATTCATCAGATGAAAAATAAGTATTAAGTTTTGTTATGCTTGTATAAAATAAAAATGAGATCACTGATATTAATATTATAAAACTCGCCAGGGTCATGTAAAATCTTTTTCTTGAAATGCCGACTTTATCTTTATATCTTTTTTTATATTCTTTTTCAAAATCATTTTTAGCATCTGATTCAGCTTCAGGAAGTTTGTTTTCCTTTAAACTGTATCCGCAGAATTTACAATAAACAGAGCTCTCTTCGATAACTGATTTACAGTTAGGGCAGGAAATTGTCTTTACATCCCTGTTATGCATCATTGAATCCTTTATAGAATCTATGGTCAGGTCACCGACATTTTCTGAATTCAAAGGATCGGAAGTATCGAATTCAATTTTATTTTCAGTAAGCGGATTGTTTTTGCAACCGTAAGTTGTGCAGCCGAGATTTTCATTCCAGCATTCTTTGTGATGAGGCGTGCCGCAGTTCGGACAAACAATTGAATCAGCCCCTTGTTTTATTTTTGACTGGCAATACGGACAGGTTTTATTTTTCAGGAAATCGTATTTGATTTGCGGTGTATCCAAATTTTAAAGGGAAGTTTATTTGAAAATTTCAACACTTTCAAATTCTATTTGTATTTCCTTTTCATCTTTTCTTAATGTGATAATGTCGTTATACGGAATTTTGAAATCTGAAATTTTCAAATTTAAATATTTTTTTGCTGTATCTGAATTTGCATTAAAATTATGAAATGATCTGTAGTTAAGCAATTTTCCGTTTTTTGTTTTAACATCTTTCACGGACATTAGATTCAGATTTTCAAAAAATTCTTTAACAATGTTATTGTTTTCATCAGTTAATTCATAAACGATCTCATTATTGAACTCAATAATAAAGTCATCGCTTTCAAAATGCTTTTTCCCGAATTCAATTATATCGAATACAGATACTTCATCAAATTTTTTATTTAGTTTGTGAACATTTTCAAAGGTATAATGCGACGGACAATCTTCATTTTTCTGATATTCAACATTATAGGAATCATTAATATTACCGTTAAAAATAAAACCTTTTCCGTTCAGTAAAAGAAGATCATCTCTTTTGTGAAGATACTTCACCGCTTCCTGAACCTGAACTCCGGCGATGATCGAAGCAATGGTCGGAGTTGTAGGAATTTTCCCTGCTGCAATTTCGTCAATTCCCAAAAGCATGCAGGATTTTCTTTTATTGATCAGTTTATAATCTGTTTCAGACATTGTGCATTCATAACAGGCTCCGTCAGGAGGAATGAACATTCTTGCAACGCCGGTCAGAACTTCAATCGCGCCGTCGATCCACGGACGGTTCACTTTCCAGCAGCTTTGATTTATAAAAAGCCGGGCTTCGCGGTTATCAAGCCCGCCGATTATCAGATCAAAACTTTTGAAAATTCCCAGACCTAAATTGTAAATGTTTCCGTTAAAATATTTAATGTTAATTTCATCATTAATTTCTTTTGCGTGTTCACAAATGACCTCAGCTTTACCTCTTCCTTCATCTTCCTTTCTGAAAAGCACACTCCGGGACAAATTACTTTTCTCAACTTTATCCATATCGGCAACATAAATATTTCCTATCCCGAGCATTGCAAGATTTTTCACGATCTCATTTCCCAATGCGCCGCATCCGGCTACAAGAATCTGCGCATTTTTCAGAATATCCTGATCCCACCATGTAATAAGCTCAAGTCGTGAATACCGGTTATCAATAAGGTCATTTATTTCCAAAGACATAAAAATTTTTTGAATAAAATATCTGAAATTATAAAGAAGTTAAAGGACTTTAGTAAACAGTTAACAGTTAGACAGTTAACAGTTAAACAGTTGAAGTTGAATGTTTAAAGAAGAAAGATTAAAAGTTTGAAAGCTGAAAGTTTGAAAGCTGAAAGTTTTGAAATAGAAAGTAAAATATCACTAATTGCTAATTGCTAATTGTTAATTGCTAATTGTTAATTGCTAATTGCTAATTGCTAATTGCTAATTGCTAATTGCTAATTGTTAA
>DAIPYE010000234.1:0-4009 GCA_036782915.1 Bacteroidota bacterium
GTTATTAAAAATTCCGGTATGCTGGATGTGGATGAGAAAAGAAATCTTTTTGCATGCCTTTGGACATCATTATCATATAATAAAGTTATAAAGAATAAACCTTTGGAATTTAATGATCTAAATAAGTTATCTCATAAAATAAATATTCTGGAAGATTCAGATGGAACTATCAGTATGAGAAATTATTCGTTAGGGATCCGCTTTGCTGCATTGGCAAAAGATGTTGATTTCCTTATAGAGTTTATGAATTATTACCGGAATTTATTGCGTCCTTCTGTAATTGAAAATATGACTTTATACAGCAATGCATATTTAAACTTTGCAAATAAGAAATTTGATACTGCTCTTGAACTGGCTTCTAAAATTAATTTTGATCTGACTACATTTAAGTATGAATTAAAAAATTTACTGATCATGATCTACTATGAACTAGATGATGCTGATTCTGTAATTTATTCATCTGACTCCTACAGACATTTTGCCGCAAATAATAAATATGTTTCTGAGGAATCAAGGATACTTATAATTAAATTTATAAATTATGTTAACACTTTATGCAAACTAAGAATTTCTCCTGACAATATTAAACTGGGAATGCTAAAAGAAAGCGTTCTCAATGATTCTCTGAATACAAAATACTGGCTTTTAGAAAAAATTGAAGAACTTGAAAAATTGTGAATAGGCAATGGTCAATGGTTAATGGTTAATGGTTAATGGCTAATGGTCAATTGTTAATGGCTAATGGTCAATTGTTAATGGCTAATGGTCAATAGTCAATGGTGAACAGTTTTGTTTCAGTTGGTAATAAATGACCCTCCTCTCTAAAATATAAAAGTCTTTCGTTTCACGACTTTCGTCTTCCGTCTCTCGTCTCTCGTCTCTCGTCTTCCGTTTATGACTTTTATCATAAATTAAAATGATTTGTATCATTTGCTTAAATATAGATTCGTATTAAATTTGCACATAGAATAAAACAATGAAATCAATTTTAGTACCGGTAGATTTTTCTGAATGTTCGATAGATGCCCTGAAATTCGCAGCCAAAGCAGCGAAAGCATCAGGCGCAAAGATAAATTTAATCAGCATAATAGAAAAACAAAATTATTATTTCCTCGGAAGTGATCCAATCGCAATTTCACCCGAACTTATAGAAAGCAATAATATGCATGACGAGCAGCTAAAGAAAGAAATAAGATTAAAACTGGAAAAACTAAAAATGTCTGCATTTCTGAAAGGCATTAATGTCGAATGTAAAGTCGGGACCTGTCTGAAAGTATATAAATGCATTATTGAATATTCAAGAATATCCGGATCTGATTTTATAATAATGGGTTCAAACGGCGCACACGGTTTATCAAAGGTCCTTATCGGCAGTAATTCTGAACGTGTAGCAAGATTTTCCAATATTCCTGTACTGATCATAAACGGTAAAATAAACAAACTAGAAACAGTAATATTTGCTTCTGATTTTGATAAAGAATCTTACAAGGTCTTTCCGTTTATAAAAAGCTTCGCAGAATGTTTTAAAGCAGATATACATTTGCTAAAGGTTAACATTTATTCGCATTATAATAACAGTGAAGATTCAGAGCTGTTGAAAAAATTTAACAAAAAGTACAACACTAACTATAAAGAAGTCATTCAAAACAGTCCGGTAATTTCTCTTGGAATTCAGAGATATTCTTCGAAAATAAGGAATGGAATTATTGCAATAGGAACGCACGGCAAGAAAGGTTTGATCAGGTTATTACTTGAAAATATTTCAGAAGAAACAATACGCTCTTCAGTTAAACCAGTGCTTACTGTAAATTTGAAGTAACAACTTTATTGTAAAGTGCTTAAATTTTAATAAAATTTTCAGATTACTGTTTCAATTTGTTAAATTATCTGCAATAAAGAATTTATTCCTGATAAATTTCCAATATTTATGACAAATGTCATATTTAAAAGTATCTAAAATAAGTATTTTATAAATTAGTATTTTATTTACAGTTTTATTTATAAACAGATAAAAATTCATGAGTAAAATTAAGAATAATAACGGAATAAAATGTCATCAGTGCGGGAATGACTGTTCCGGTGATCTTATTCATTATAATGATAAATATCTCTGCAGTGTCGAATGTAAAATTAAATTTGAAAAGGAAAGTATAGAAATCAAAACTCCGTCATGCTGCTCATCTAAAACAAACTCAACGCCGGATTTTACTGAAGTGACTGAAGAAAAAGATAATTTCAAATTCAATTATCTTGATGACAATGAAATTCAAAAGAAGATAATAAAGATCAACGGAAAGAATATTGCTTCTGTTTCTTTTTTCATTCCCGGGATACACTGTACTTCCTGTGTGAAAATGCTTGAAAATCTTTATAAAATAAATCCGGGAATATTAAATTCCAAAGTTGAGTTTCTTCAGAAGAAAATTCATATTGTCTACAACACTTCAGCAATTTCACTGAAAGAAGTTGTGAAAATACTTTCAAATGCAGGCTACGAACCTGTTATAAACACTGAAGAGACAAATTCCATACAAGCTTTAAAAAACAAGGCTGCTAAAAAAGAACTTTATATAAAGACCGGTGTAGCAGGATTTTGCCTTGGAAATATAATGCTTTTAAGTCTTCCCGAATATTTTTCCACAGGTAAATTTTCCGATCCGGAGCTTAGAACATTTTTCAATTATCTCAATATTCTCCTTTCACTTCCTGTGTTTTTTTACTGCAGTTCAGGCTATTTTAAATCTGCGTTTACAGGGATCCGTCAGAAAATTATCAGTATTGATATTCCAATTGCTTTAGGGATTTCAGCATTATTTTTCAGAAGTATTTACGAAATTGTATTTTTTAATAATGCCGGTTTTATGGATTCAATGGCTGGACTGGTATTTCTTCTGCTGCTTGGAAAAATTTTCCAGAGCAAGACTTATGAAACTTTGAATTTTGAAAGAGATTACAAATCATATTTTCCTGTATCAGTGACAATTGTAAAGGATAAAACAGAAAAGAGCGTTCCTGTCGACAATCTCAGTCCCGGTGACAGGATCATTATCCGTAACAATGAAATAATTCCTGCCGATTCTATTTTGTTTGGAGGAACTTCCAGTATAGATTACAGCTTTGTTACCGGAGAGTCAATGCCGGAAATGAAAGTTCAGGGTGAAATATTGTATGCGGGAGGAAGGCACCTCGGTCCGGCAATTGAACTCGAAGTAGTGAGACCTGTCTCAAGGAGTTATCTTACACAATTATGGAATGACCCGGCTTTTAATAAGAAAAATGAGTCGAGATTTTCCGGCCTTACAAACACAGCAAGTAAATATTTTACAATAATTGTTCTGGCAATTGCTACCGGCGCTGCAATTTACTGGCTTCCTACAGACTTTAATAAAGCGCTTGATGCATTTACGACAGTTTTAATAGTTGCATGTCCCTGCGCACTTGCGCTTACGACTCCTTTTGCTCTGGGTAATGCTCAGAGAATTCTCGGAAGAAATAAATTTTATCTGAAAAATTCTTCAGTTGTAGAAAGTTTGTCAAATATTAATTCAGTGGTTTTTGATAAAACTGGGACAATAACATATTCCGGTAATATCACTGTTAAATATACTGGCACTCCTTTGAAAGAAGAGGAATCAGCTTATGTGAAAACACTTGTACGGAATTCATCACATCCTCTCAGTAAAAATATTTACGATTCCATTCCTGGTGATGAATTTCTTGAAACTGACGACTTCACAGAATATGCCGGCAAAGGTATTTACTGTAAAATTAACGGCAATAAAATAAAGATCGGATCTGTCCGTTATATTTTAAATAATTCCGACTGCACTTATCTGGATCTGAAACATCAATTCAATAAAAATGCATTTTCATCAAGTGTGTTCCTTTCCATAAATAATATAATGAAAGGATACTATTCATTCAGTAATGAGTACAGAAAAGATCTTAAGGAAGTTGTAGATGACCTGTCAGATAATTACAGTCTCTCCTTAATATCAGGTGATAATAA
>DAIPYE010000235.1:0-3898 GCA_036782915.1 Bacteroidota bacterium
TATTTACAAATTCAGCTGTTATTCCGTCTACATTTTTCTCATTTACTTTGTCAACAAATGCCTGTGGAAATGTATTTTCCTGTCCAAACAATATTCCGATTTTTTTCATTTAAATTTTTACTCCTTTGAATGTTTATTTAATTTTTTCAATAAATATAAGAAAAACCTTATATCCTGTTTCTATTTTAAAAAAATGATTATTTATAAAAATAGTAAATTATTAGATAAAATTATATGATGAAATTTGATAGAGTACTGACTTTTTTCGTCCATCTATTCTAATTGCAGAAAAGTTCTCAGTGAAATTAAGAATTAATAAAACAATCTCTTATCAGATACTTTCTTAATCCTTGATATTCAAATTTAATGGGTTTATATTTGACTCAGAATGAAAATCTCAAAACTAAATATAAAAATTGTTTTATTCTTACTGATTTCCTCCGGTATTCTATACGGAGCAGTTACACTTCAGTACTTTACTGCAAGAGATGTTTCAAACGGTGTATTGTTGGAATGGAAAACAGGAAATGAAGGAGGAGCTACAAAATTTGAAATAGAAAGAAGCGCCGGCTCACCTGATAACTTCATTTATATTGATTTTAAAGATGCAACGGGAAATAATTCATATTATTCTTTTCAGGATAACTCAGTCGAATCCTCAGGAAGATCATCTGATATTTATTTTTACAGATTAAAATGTCTGGAAGCAAATAACAATTATACATATACAGACCACATCACCGTCTCTCATACAGTTTCCGGAATCAGAAGCACCTGGGGGAGCATCAAAGCAATTTTCAGATAACAATTTTTTTTAATTCATCTCAATAATCTGTCAATAAACTTTTTTTGAAGGGAGAAATTAAATGTCAGAATCTACAAGAACTTTAGATATTACACCGGAAGAAATCCAGCAAGGCAAAACAATGGCGATCATTGCCTACCTAATCTTTTTCATTCCATTACTTATGGACGATATGAAAAAAAATAAATTTGTTATGTTTCATACAGAGCAGTCAATAGTTCTATTGATTTTAAATATAGCTGCCGGAATAATAGGTACAATAACCTGCGGGATCGGTCTCGTTCTATATATACCATGGGTGGTCTTGCTAATAATGGGAATAATGAATGCTGCAAACGGCGAAGTAAAAGTTTTACCTGTAATCGGACAATACGGAGAAAAATTTAATCTGGTAAAGTAGTTATTTAGAATATAAATTCAGAAGCAATCTATTTCATTTATAATTTGAAATGATTGCTTTTTTTATTTTGGTGTAATTTGGATTATTGCAATAATTCTGTTTTAATTTTATAAAACATTTTAAAAATTTCTTTCAGTTAACAATTTGTTTGTTATTCCGTAACCATGGTAAATTAAATCAGAAAAAATGAATATAATGCCAACAGAATTACACACTGCAAGAACTTTTTTTCTCGTTTCAGGAATACTGAATATAATCGGATTTTTCGGATGGGGAAGTTCGACAATTATCGGCGGTATTTTTTCCTGCGGAATTGGCTGCTGCCTAACAGGATTTTTACCGGTAATAAATATTGTAAGCTGCATTATGGATTTTTTAGCTTACAATAAATTGAATAATCTCAATCAGACCGGCACTTTCAATACTATCCATACAGCGGCAGTATTTCAAATTGTCACAATTATTACCGGAAATGTCGTAAGTTTTATTTTTGGAATAATTATTATGTCATATTTAAACAGAGATTCTATTAAGACATTCTTACAGGAAAAAGGAATATTTAGTTAAAAGTTAAAAGTTATTAAATGTTCGAAAAATTAGAAAAAGTAAAATCCCGCTATCATCAGATATCAGATCTTCTTTCAGCCCCTGAGATCACAAATGATCAGAATGAATTCAGAAAATTATCCAAAGAATATTCTGATCTGGAAGATATTGTAAACTCTTATAATAATTATCAGAAAACAAAGAAGGAAACAGAAGAAAATAAAAAACTTTTGTTTGAGACAAATGATTCGGAAATGAAGGAAATGGCAAAGGAAGAACAGGAGCGGCTGGAAAAAAAACTTTCTGAAATTGAATTCGAAATAAAAGAATTGCTTGTTCCAAAAGATCCTCTGGATGATAAAAGCGCAATATTTGAAATCAGAGCAGGTACGGGAGGTGAAGAAGCATCGCTTTTTGCAGCCGATCTTTACAGAATGTATATGCGGTATTTTGAAATTAAGAGATGGAAAGTAGAAACAATTGATTTCAGTGAATCATCAACTCCCGGAGGAATTAAAGAAGCTGTATTAAATATCAGCGGTAAAAGTATATACGGAGATCTGAAATATGAAAGCGGTGTTCATCGTGTTCAGAGAGTTCCCAAGACTGAAGCTAACGGAAGAGTTCATACTTCTGCAGCATCGGTTGCAGTCTTTCCGGAAGCGGAAGATTTTGAACTGGAAATAAATGACAAAGATCTGAAGATAGATGTTTTCAGATCCGGAGGAGCGGGAGGTCAGAATGTAAATAAAGTTGAAACTGCGATCCGGATAACCCATCTTCCCACAAATACGGTTGTGCAATGTCAGGATGAACGTTCGCAGATTAAAAATAAATTAAAAGCAATGAAGGTTCTCAGATCGAGATTATATGAACATGAACTGGAGAAAAGAGATCAGGAATTAATTTCACAGAGAAAGAAGATGGTGAAATCGGGCGACAGAAGTGACAAGATCCGCACTTATAATTTCCCACAAAACCGGCTGACAGATCACAGGATCGGGCTGACTTTATACAATCTTTCGGATGTAATGGAAGGTGATCTTGATGAGATCATTGACAAGCTGAAAACTGCTGACAGAGCCGAGCGGCTGAGTGATGTTGATGAATAAGAGTTTTTATATGATTGAAAAAACTAAAATGATGATCATTTAAATTTCCCGTAATAAACATTTGTCTCATACTCCATCGAAACTTCCCCGTTAACATTATACTTTTCATGCATTTGTTTTAATTCACTAATCATCGTTCCGAAATTATCTCCATCGAGCGGTATGTATGATGAAGAAAGAAGTCTGCCCTCAAGTCCTTCGTAATTCAAAATATGAGGATTTCTAAAAATTTTCTTTTGAAATTTTTCGGGGGAATAAAATTCACCCAGTACAGTATCGGTTATATTCATTGCATGATTAATTTTTTCGTAATCAACTCCGTATCTTTCCACCAAGCCGTAATAAGCTTTCATGAAGTCATTATTTTCCTTCCTTTCATTCCATATTAAAATCAAAAAACCATTTTTACTGATAATTCTTTTAAACTCCGATTTGCATTCATTAAGATCAAACCAGTGAAATGCCTGTCCGGAAACAATCATGTTTACGCTTTCTGATTCAAGTGTAGTATGTTCTGCAGTTCCGTCAATGCTGTGAAAATTTTTAAATTCCTTCAGATAATTTTCAGCAGCCGAGCGCATTTCGAGATTCGGTTCGACACCGAAAACTTTATTTCTGTTTTTCAAAAACAATTTGGCAGAGATGCCTGTTCCGGAACCAATGTCAGCAATAACAGTATTTTCATCCAGATTACATTCTTTTTTTAAAAAATCAATAATTTCTGGGGGATAATGAGGTCTGTATTTTACATAATTTTCAACACGGTTTGAAAATCTTGTTGTGCTTCTGAAGTCATTCATTGAAGAAATGTTTGATTTATGATAAAGATAATTTTAAAAGTTATAAGCAGCCGGCTTCAGCAATTTAGTGAAATTCATACTAATTTGAACCAATATTTTTATGGTTTTTGTCAAGAATATCAGGAAACAGCAATAATCAAATTGAGAATGATCAAAAACTGATTAGTAATATTCATAGTATCCGCTGAGTCACTTCGGGAGTCACGAAAACGGCTTCCGACATCCTGAAAACAAA
>DAIPYE010000236.1:0-3843 GCA_036782915.1 Bacteroidota bacterium
TAAATACCGTTTTTGCCGGAAATAAAAAAAATATTAGTAATTAGATTTTCATCTCTGGGAGATATCATCCTTACATTTCCGCTTCTTAAGAAAATCAGGAAGAAGCATGCTACTGCCGAAATTCATTTTCTTACAAAGAATGTTTATGAAGAAGCATTAAAGCTGAGTCCGCAGATCAATAAAATATTGTTATATGAAAATTCTTTGAGGGGAATAAGAGAAAAGATCAAACAGGAAAATTACGATGTGATAATTGATCTTCATAAAAATTTTAAAAGTATTTTTGTAAGTATTTTCAATTCCCGTAAATTATACAGATATAAAAAAGAAAATTTTAAGAAATTTCTGCTTGTAAAATTCAAAATAAATTTATTCAAAGAAATTATTCCGGTTTATAAAAAGTATATTCTTAGCGCAAAGGATATTCTGAATGCAAATGATTTTGAATATGAATTTGATCAGTTAAAATTTACGAGAGACAGTATTGTTGACGGGAAATATACTGTAATTGCTCCTTCTACAAGGCATTTTACAAAAACTTATCCCGCTGAAAAATTTATTGATTATATAAACAGGTCTCCCGGCAGAAAATTTTTGCTGGTAGGGGATAAAAGTGAAAATGATATATCTGTTTGCAGTCTGATAGAATCAAAATGCAAAAATGTACTGAACATGTGCGGTAAGCTTAATATGATCGCACTTACAAATATTATTCATAACAGTGAAGAAGTTATATGCAACGACAGCGCAATTCTTCACCTGTCAGAAGCAGCAGGTAAAAAAGTAATTGCTGTTTTCGGTTCAACTGTTAAGGAATTCGGATTTTTTCCTCAACTTAAAAATTCTGTAGTTCTTGAAAATACTGCGATGAAATGCAGACCCTGCACACATATCGGAAGAGAGTCCTGTCCGGAAATTCATTTCAGATGTATGGATATTCAAATACCATTTAAAAATTAATAAAGTTAAAAAACTAACATAAAATATAATGCCTAAAGTATATCTAAAAAAAAATGAAGACAGAAGACTGTTGATCGGTCACCAATGGATATTCAGTAATGAGATCGAGAAAGTTGAAGATATACAGAATAACGGTGAAGTTGCTGAACTTTATTCAGGAGCAAATAAATTTCTTGGAAAAGGATTTTACAATAAAAATTCATTGATTGCATACAGGCATATTTCAGACAGAGATGAACCTATAGATAAAGCATTTCTTTTTAAAAGAATTAGCATGGCAAATTCGCTGAGGAAGAAAAATGAATCTTGCGGAAATACTTACAGAATGGTTAACAGTGAAAGTGATTTTTTACCGGGTTTGATAATAGATAAGTTTGAAGATAAATATTCATTCCAGATATTTTCTGCCGGGATGAATGAATTTTCTCATATAATAAAGGAAATATTAATAGAAAATTTTAAGGCAGTTCTCATAGTTGAAAAAAATAATAATGATCTGAGATTACTTGAAGGACTGGAAAAGAATGAAGGTATTGTTTATGATATAACCGGAAAAGAAGATAAGACCTTTGAAACGGAAATTGATGGTTTAAAATATAAAATAGATTTGCTGAACGGTCAGAAAACCGGATTTTATCTTGATCAGGCAGGCAGCAGGGTTTTAATCAGAAAATATATGAATGAAAGATATAAAGTACTGGATCTGTTTTGTAATGAAGGCGGCTTTGCGCTAAATGCTGCATATTCCGGAGCAAATGATATTACGGCAGTGGATTCATCTGAGCATTCAATAGAATCTGCAAAGTATAATGCAAAATTAAATAAGTATGAAAATATTAAGTTCGAATGCAAGGATGTTTTTGATTATATGAATGAGGTGTTTCAAACAACAGAGAAATTTGATTTTATTATACTCGATCCTCCGTCATTTACAAAATCCAAAAAGAACTTAATACCTGCTTTGAAAGGTTATATAGAATTGAATTCAAAGGCTATGAGATTACTTAAACCAAATTCTCTTTTGTATACATTTTCCTGTTCACATCATATAAATAATCAGAATTTCGAGGATGTTATAGTGAAAAGTTCAATAGAAGCGCACAGAAGAATTCAAATTATAGAATCTTCAAATTGCTCATTTGATCATCCTGTTCTTTTACAAATGAATGAAACAAAATATCTGAAAGGCTATTTATTGAGAGTGATATAAATTTCTTATTTGAACTTAGTCTTAATAAGCGTTATATTTGTAAATTCAAAACAAAAATAACGAAATGAATTCAGAAAAAAAATTTGTAGCAATAAATTACATTAGTTGTAAAGAATTTTATAAACCAAGATTTGAGGAATTATTTGGAAGCAGGGCGCATGCAATTGACAGAATGCCCGGATTTCTTAATATGGAAGTTTTAAAGCCGGATGACGGAAAAAGCGAATATCTTATCGTAAGTCACTGGGATTCGCAGGAATCTTTTAAGAAATGGACTACATCTCCTGAGTTTTTAGAAGGACATAAAAGGGGTTTTGAGGACATTAAAATTGCACGGGAAAAAGGGGAAGAGCTCCCGATGACTTCAGATTTTAAGACTTATGAGGTCATCGCAAAGTAAATATACAGATAAAATTAAAGGAATTATTAAAAAGATCGGATTTATCGGATTTTTATTTTTTCTCATTAAAGGATTACTCTGGTTAATAGTACCATTTATTTTAACAAAATTATTTTAATTAAAAAACAAAAACAAAATGAATATAAATAAAACATTCAGAATGCCTTTGATACAGGCAATATTAGTTTCAGTTTTAATGATAAGTGTTTACAGTTGTTCGGATGATGATACAACAGTAACTCCGGTTACAGGACCTGATGCAAAATCAATTAACGGCACAGTAACATTTGTCGATACAAACTTTATTTTATCGGGAGGAACATATCTGATCTCTGCATATCCTTCTACAGCATGGCCCCCAACAGCCGGTCCGACTGCATATGACACGATCAGCATAACACGTACAAATAATATTTTGAATCTGAATTATAACTATAAATTATCTGATCTTAATCCCGGCAATTATGTAGTTTCAGTTGGATTCAGAAAAAATACAGGCGGACAAAGTCCTATAATGTCAATTTACGGATGCGATACATTAAGAGCATCATCACCCGGAGGATTAACATGTTTATTTACTCCCTCAAAACTGGCAACAATCGGAGCTGAAAATCAGGGAACCGAAGGTATAAATATGCTTTCTTGGTCAGATACAACAAAGAAGATTTATTAAAAACACATGAATTTATTCTTTACATCTATTATAAATTTAAAAAGCAGAATCTTTTCTATATGGATTCTGCTTTTCTTTTTATTTACAAACAGTATTTTTGCAGATGCAAAAACAGGTCATTTAACAGGTCAGATAGTCGACAAAGAATCAAATTCAATAATAAGTTATGCAAAAATTGTTATTGAAAATGAAGAATCCGGCAAAATTTTACAGTCTTATTCAGATAATTCCGGAAAATACAGATTTGACAAAGTGATCTCAGGTAATTATAAAATTAAAGTTTCAAGTATTGGTTATAAAGAGTTTGCAGGTAATATAGAAATTGTTCAGGACAGCACTACAATCGTAAATGTATTCATGGAACAATCTGCAATTGAAACGGACAGAATTAATGTTACATCCACAAAAACGGAAGTTACGCTGCAACAGACACCTTCTTCTATTTCTATTGTAACTGCGGAAGAAATTGCCAATAAAAATATTCTGACATTTGATAATATTCTTGAGGAAGTTCAGGGCGTTACAATTAACAGAAGCAACGGGAGAAATGTAAGTTCACTCTCAATCAGAGGTTCATCTGATGTAGCCGGAGGCGGAATA
>DAIPYE010000237.1:0-3251 GCA_036782915.1 Bacteroidota bacterium
TTTCTTTCAAGAAGCGGAACTTCAAGCATCATTGCTTCTTCAATTGCAGATTGTACTTCCTGTAATTTCTCACCTGCTTCAAGTTTATTGTCGGAAGCAAGAGACTGATACTTATCCAGTCCCTGCCGCAGAATATTAGCTATTGATCCCCGCTGCTTATCGCATTCGGCAATAGCTTCATCTACATTCCCGTCAAGGAGAGAACTTTGAACTTTTTTAAGGAACGTCTCGATCGGACCTCTTCCCTTTGCTTTTGATAATGAGAGTTGTCTTTCTATTGTAAATGTTATTACCATAATACTTAAAGCCATTAAAACTACAACAATTGGTCCGCCCAGGTATATAGCGCCCATAATGTTAGCCGGTACATTTTTCTCCGGTGTTTTAAAGTTAGCTGCATTTCCAAATACGCTGTAAAAAATAACTGCTGAAACTACTAAAGCTACTACGATGACTACAGTCATGAAGACAGATTGTTTCATTAATTTTAACCTCCGTTAACCCCTGATAGAGTTATAATTTAATAAATTAATAGATATTGTTTTTTTAATATTTAATCAAAGCTTTTAATTGCTTCTTCCTGTGTTGTAAAGGAATCAAAGATTAAAGCCAGTTTTGTTATGACAAATAAATTTTCAAGATTTTTGTTTAGCTGGCAAAGTTTTACTTTACCGTTTCTTTTTGAATAGTTAGCATGTGCGGATATTAATACGCCGAGTGCAGTGCTGTTGAGATAAAGGACATCTCCCAGATCGATAATCAGTTTTTTGTTATCAGATTCTGAAATTGTTTTTATTGCTTCCCTTAATTCGTCTGTTTCATCACCACCTACAAAATTTCCTTTAGGAGCCAGTATAATTATCCCTTTTTCTGAATTTTCTGTTGTTTTAATTGATGCCATATATAAAATTTTTTGTTTACAAAATATACGTTTATTTTCTAAATTGCAATTATAAAAACGTATAGTTTAAATTAATTAAATATATTTGATTGTAAATTAATCATTAACCAGTTCTTTTAATATCAACTTGTTAATCTCCTCGATCTCACCTACTCCGTCTATTTCAATCGATAATTTTTTCTTGTCATAATATTCTTTTACAGGAAATGTTGCGTCAAAATATACTTTTAATCTGTATGCAATTGTTTCTCTTGTATCGTCGCTTCTTCCTCTTTTAATGAGTCTGTTAATTATCTCATTTTCATCAGCTCTGAGATTTATTACTTTAATGTTTGTAAACTTTAGCTCTTCAAAAATTTTAGTTAGTGCAATTCCCTGCTCCAGCGTTCTCGGATATCCGTCTAATATAAATCCGTTCTTGTCAATTTTACTTAAACTCTCTTTTACAATCCCGTTCATAATTTCATCAGTCACAAGATCTCCTCTGTCCATTATTTCTTTTGCTTTTTTTCCAAGTTCTGTCCCGTCTTCAAATGCTTTCCTTAATATAGCACCTGTGGAAATATGTTCCAGATTTAATTTCTCAGCAAGCATTTCCGCCTGTGTGCCTTTGCCCACTCCGGGTGGTCCGTAAATAATTAATTGATACATTTTTGGAATTTATTTCTTATTATAAATTATGTGGGGGTTGTTTAAAAGCTTACATTTTTTCTGACTATATTAACCCGGCTTTACAATTCATTTCTCATTTCTTACTGCAAGCTGTCCGCAGGCTGCATTGATATCAACTCCGCTGCTTGACCTCAGGTTTGTAACTACTTTGCTATTTTTAAGTCTGGCAATAAAATCAAATAATTTTTTATTTGAAAGTAAATTATTTTTATCTTTATTTATGTTAAATATATTCAACGGCTTATTCAGTTCAAATTCTATAGGATGAAATGGAATAATGTTCAGGTTGGACGGAACCATCTTCAGTATTTTCTCAAGTCTCTTAACATCATTATCAGTATCATTTAATCCTTCGAAATAAATGTATTCGTATGTCACCTTGTTTTTTGTCTTCTGATAAAAATAACTTATTTCGGAATAAATATCCGACAGCTTGTTATTCACCGAAGTAGGTATTATAGATTCTCTCAGTCCGTTATCAGTTGTATGCAAAGATAATGCAAGCTTTACATTCTTAATAGTTTTATTTTCTTCAAGCATCAAATCATTTGCGAATTTTTTTATCTTTCCTTTAAATCCGACAGTAGAAACAGTAATTCTCTTCGACGGCAAAGCCATACCTTTCGGATGTGTAATTATTTTCAAAGACTTCAGCATATTGTCGTAATTTAAAAACGGCTCTCCCATTCCCATGAATACAATATTAGTTGGAGTAATACCGGTTATTTTTTTTATTTCATATATCTGCGAAATTATTTCAGAGGCATCCAGATTTTTTCTGAATCCCATTTTACCTGTTGCGCAAAATTCACATCCGACATTGCATCCGACCTGCGTTGAAATGCAGACAGTCTCTCTGTCATTTTCAGAGATCAGTACAGATTCGATAAAGTATTTATTCTCTTTTAGTAAATTGTTCTGTTTTGATTCTGTTTCAAATAAAAATTTTTTTGTAACAGATTTTACCGAATCTGTGATCTTAATTCTTTTTAAAAGAGGAATAAAATATAATTCTTCGAGCTTTTCTTTAAGAGTTACAGGAATGCCTATAATTTCCGGAATAGAATTTACATTCTTTTTGTGAAGTGAACTGAATATCTGTTCGGCGCGGAATGCAGGCTCATTTATTGAAATAATTTCTTTTGTAAGTTCATCCAAAGATAAATTCAAAAGATTCTTTTTTGTCATGAGAGAATATAACCATATTAGATTTGCATTACTATGCTGTTCATTTCAAAAGAATCATCCGTTTTGTATCAGTTAAATTTCCATTTATCAATAAAGAATAAAAATAAATCCCGCTCGCTAAACTTGTTGCATCAAACTCTACTTTATAACTTCCCGCAAGTTTGATTTCATTTACTAATGTTCTAATTTCATTTCCTAAAACATTATAAACTTTCAAAGAAACATATCCTAAATCATCAATTCTAAATTCCAAATTCGTGACCGGATTAAACGGATTCGGATAATTCTGAGAAAGAGAATATCCCCCCTGTAACCTGTGGTTTACTTCTGTCACATTAACAAGTGTTTGATTAAACTTTGCTATCATTCCGCCATAACCTACTCCCCATCCTGAATTCGGAGAGACAAAAAATATTGAATTAAAGCTTGCCGGAACATCAAATTGATTGTTCCAGTGATTTCCTCCGTCAGTAGTTTTAATAAAGATATT
>DAIPYE010000237.1:3261-3840 GCA_036782915.1 Bacteroidota bacterium
CGGTCAGATCAGATGTAAAATACATAGAATATAAACCATTTTGAGTACCGCTGTTTTGAAAAACCCAGTTTTGACCGCCATTTGTAGTGTTCACAATTGTTCCACTTCCAATCATCCATCCGGTGTTGGCAGATGAAAAGAATATATCATTTCCCGAATATCCGGTATAAATTGGACCCCACGAATTTCCGCCATCACCAGATCTGATAGTCAATCCGCCGCCGGAGATATATGCATCAGTCGGTGAAGCAAAACAAACTGATTCAAAATGATTTGTTAATCCGTATGAAAGCTGAATCCAGTTTTGACCGGAGTTTGTTGTTTTCATTATCAATCCTCCATAACCAACTGCCACTCCAATATCTGGAGTACCAAATGAAATTGAAGTAAAATAATAAGGAGATGTTGTAGCCTGCGGTGTCCACGATCCTCCTCCGTCAATAGTTTTAAATATTGTGCGATACCCGGCAACAAATCCTGTTTCAGAAGAAAGAAAACACATTGATTGTATTGCTTCAGTTGTGAAATCATATTGCTGAAACCAATTGTCTCCGCTGTTTGTAGTTTTAAACAGATACT
>DAIPYE010000238.1:0-3825 GCA_036782915.1 Bacteroidota bacterium
ACAGTGTCTTTATAGAAAAAGAGCTTTTGAAATATTTTTCAGACCCTGAATTAAAAAAGACTACAACAGACGAATATTCAGCTGAAAAGGATGAAAATTCACATGAAATTACATATGATATTCCGGATTCAGAAGAGGAATTAAGCAATATTGACAATAATATAGATCAGGAAACAGAAAACGAAGAAATTTCTGTGGAAAATAATGAAGATGACGAAGAAATTATTGAATTCAGGAAAAACTATCTTGAGCTTATACAAACGGGAGAAACGGATGAAGAGATAGTTTTCGAACTTCCAAAACTGGATAAGGAAAAGGTGGAGAATACCGAGAACGAGTTCAGATCAGGTGAAGCGCAGGACAAAACAGAGAATGCAAAGATAGAAAATGAAAACGCAATATCTGGGAAAGCAAATGAGGAAAGCGCGTTTGATCTGCCATCGGGTTACGATCTTTTCAGCGGCGCGGGTGTAGAAACCAGCGAGACAGATATTTCAGATCCCGCAACAGAAGAGAAAAAGGAAGAAGATATAATAATAAAAGATACAACATTGAGAGATGAAAATGCTAACGAAGCAGATGAAGACAGAGAGAATATTGAAAACGAAGAAACTCCCGCAATAAAAGATACAGAGAAATTAAGTGAAGGCAATATTGAAAGTTCGTTTATAATAAAGAAGAAATTCACTCCGGATAATTTTTTAACATCTTCAGCAAACGAAGAGACAGAGGAGAATATTTCTGAAACTTCTGAAGATTCAAATACTTCCAAAGACATAATTGGAGACATAACAGGTGACATAAACGAGGACAAAATTGTAATTACAGACAAAGGAAATACGGAGAGAGAAAATGATTTTGACAAGCTTAATAATAAGGATGACGAAGAAGAAACAGACAAGCCGGATGAAAAGAATAAAACAGACGAAACATCTGAAAAGGAAAGTAACGCTGAAACAATAAAATTAAGCGATGATATAAAGGATGAGCTGAATTTATTTGATGAAGATCCTTCAAAGTTTGAAGAAGAGTATGTAGAAGAGGAAGCAATGAATATACAGGAAGAGTCAGTGCCTGCAAATGCTGTCTTTATGGAATATGAAGATGAAGTGAACATAAAGAATGATGAACTTGACAAGGAACTGGATATAATGATTTACATTGTGAATGCAAATATCGGAGATGAGGAACACAGAAATGCAAACATAAAGAGTATTATAGAGAAGAGCACATATCTTGAAAATATTTCACGTGAAATGTCGCTGGAAATAATTTCAAATATTTATCAGACAATAACCTTTTCATTTGAAAAAATTTCAGACGGTAAATATGATCTTTCAGAAGGGACGCTGAATCTTTTTAAAAAAGGATTGTCGCTTGTAAACAGTCTGATAAAGGGAGATGATTATTTCGGTTACAAGGATATATTGAAATCAATAGAGAATATCAGGAATTCGCTTATAGAGGAAAAAGAAAAGAGAAAGTTATATGAAAGACAGCAAAAAGAAAAACTGGAGATTGAAAAGCAGTTGCTGCAGAAATATCCGGATGATCTTCAGAAAAGGAAAATTAAACAGATCAAGCAGCTTATAAAAGACACGGAAATTAATTTAAATTCGCTTGATAAGATCTCCGGAGAGTATCAGATGTATGAAGCGCTGAGAAGTTTATCAGTGAATCTCAGCAATTTAAAAGAGATAGTTATATTGTCAAAAGAGCTTAACATCAGAAAACTGGGACAGCTTTCCGAAGCAAGTTATATATTCATAAAATTCCTGCAGAATTACAGGATCAATCCTGTTTCAGGGGAGACAAAAGAAATTTTCGGATATATAATTTACAATATGAAGTCTGTTATACTGAACAAACAAACGGAAGATATAGATGAATTCATTTCTTATCTGAACGATCCGGTAAAAATATTTTCAAAAAAGAACAGGAAAAAATCTTAATAAAATATCATGAATAATTATGCAGTAATAATGGCAGGAGGAGTAGGAACGAGATTCTGGCCAAAAGGAACAACAAAACTTCCGAAACAATTTTTAAAAATTGCTGATGAACATAATTCCCTGATTCAGCAGGCATATAAAAGACTTGAAGGAGTTTTTCACGATTCAAAAATTTTTGTGGTAACAAACGTAAATTATAAAAGTGAAGTCAAGAAACAGCTTCCGAAGATCCCGGACGGAAATATAATCTGCGAACCGATCGGAAGAAATACGGCTCCCTGTATAGGTTTAGCCTGTTTATTCATAAATCAGTTTGATTCAAAAGCGAATGTACTTGTAGTAGCGGCGGATCATCTTATAAATGACAATGATGAATTTCACAGAGTAATAAAATGCGGATTAAAATTTGTCAGTGATAACGGCGGAATAGTTACGCTTGGAATTCACCCGACGAAACCGGAAACTGGTTACGGATATATTCAGTATGATGCAGAAAAAGTAGTTGATATTGAAATAGAAAAAAACGGAGGCAATATTTATGAAAAAGTTTACAAAGTAAAAACATTTGCGGAGAAACCGAACAGTGAAGTTGCAAAGGCATTTTTAGAAAGCGGTGATTTTTTATGGAACAGCGGTATGTTCATATTCCGAACAGATACCATGACAGAAGAGATAAAAAACTTTATGCCGGAACTGCATATTTCGCTTGAGAAATTGAGAGAACACTTACTTTCGAATGACTTTGCAAAAATACTGGAAGAAGAATATTCAAAGTTAAAAAGCATTTCGATTGATTACGGAGTAATGGAAAAGGCAAAAGATGTTTTTATTATCAGGAGTCACTTTGGCTGGAATGATGTCGGAGCCTGGGATGAAGTTTATAACATCAAGGAAAAGGATAGTCATGGAAATGTAAATCAGGGCAGAACGGTAACAATCAATACTAAGAACTGTCTGATAATTAATGATCAGAAAATAGTGGCAACTATCGGCGTGGAAGATCTGCTAATAATTAACACTGAAAACGGATTACTGATCTGCAAAAGAGATGAAGCGCAGTCTGTGAAAGAAGTAGTGGATTATCTGAGAAGAAAAGGAATGGATCAGTATTTGTAGTAACAGTGAATGGTCAATGGTGAATGGTCAATGGTCAATAGTGAATTTACTGAGTGATCTGTTTGTAAAATATTTGAAGCAAATAAAAATCAAAGAAAATGAATTTATCACACATAGGAATTGCCGTCAAATCACTTGAAACATCCGTACCGGTATTTGAAAAAATATTTAATGTAAAAGCATCTGAAGCTGAATTTGTAGAAATGCAGAAAGTTAATGTAAGGAAAATCCATCTTGAGAATTGTGATATAGAGTTACTCGAAGGCACGGATCCGGAGTCACCGATCTCGAAATTCATCGAAAAAAGAGGTGAAGGAATTCATCATGTTTCATTTAATACAGAAAATATTCAGGGAGCACTGGATAAAATTAAAAGTGAAGGCATTAAGCTGATAAACGAAAACCCTGTAACGGGAGCAGATGATATGCTGGTTGCGTTTCTTCATCCAAAATCGACGAACGGTGTACTGATCGAGCTGACAGAGCCTAAGTGAGTTTCATCCAGCAACTGAATTAATTCTGATATGACCGAATAATATTTCGGTTCGCCGGAAATCAAACCCCGGTTTATTCACCTCATTAATCTGTAAGCGGAAAACATTATCTGAATATTGAAGTGTTGTAAATAAGAGATGTTTAAAAAATGAGTTATAATATTTGTCATCTCAAAATCTTTTGGCGGCGAACAGAAGTCCATTGAAAAAAATGTATAAGAATTATATTCTAATGAATCAATTTATTCGAATATATAAACCTT
>DAIPYE010000239.1:0-3810 GCA_036782915.1 Bacteroidota bacterium
AATGGGATTTCCTTTTCAACTCTTGTAATTGCTACGACTCCGACAAGACCGCCGAAAAATGCAATCAATACATCATAAATATTTGGTGAAGTTCTGGCTAATAGCTCGGATTGTGTTTCTTTGAACGGAGTTAAATAAAAATATACAGTTGCAACTAACAGACTCACAATGGTTGCAAGAAAAAGATTTTTTAGAGATCTTTTCAGTAAATTAAAATCAAAAATTCCTAAGCTGAATCCGGCTCCCACGATCGGACCCATTAACGGTGAGATCAGCATTGCCCCGATTATTACTGCCGTAGAATTTACGTTTAAACCAATTGATGCTATCACTATTGCGCAGGCTAAGATCCATAAATTCGTACCTCTGAAACTGACATTAGACCTTACATTTTCTAAAACTTTTTTCTTGTCTTCTTCCCCGTTATGCAGATCTATGAAGTTAAAAAATTTATCAGGCATGATTCTTTATTGCTATCAGTTAATTTTTCTTTTGTGAATTTCTTTTTCAAATAAAATGATTCATGAATCTTATGTCTTCACACATCAGTCCAGCACTTCATACACATTAACAGGATTGCTTTTATTTTTCATGCTGACTTCTCCCACCAGTCTGCAGTTAAAAGATTCCTTTACTTTTTCATAAGCTGTTTCATTTATAAGTATCCGTCCCGGAGCTGCAGATGCCTGTAATCTTTGCGCTGTATTTACAACATCTCCTATCACAGTGTAATCAAGCCGTTTGAGACTTGCTGATCCGATATTACCTGAGATCATCTCACCTGAGTTAATACCAATTGCAACCTTGGGTTTAAATTTTACTGTATCCGAGATCTCCGGCAGGTTATCAATCTGTGTCCTTACAGCAAGACATGCTTCAATGGCTTTGTCCAGATGATAATCGCCGCGGAATACTGCCATAATAGCATCACCGATGAACTTGTCAATATATCCTCCCTGTGAAATAATTTCTTTAACAATAACATCAAAATAGCTGTTGAGTAATTTTACAACTTTATCCGGCGTTTCATTTTCACTTATTGCTGTAAATCCGCATATATCGATGAACGCAACTGTCGCTTCCACATTTTCATTCAGCATAAGTGAAGATTCATATTCACGGCTGTTCATAAAATTCAGCACAGTTTCATCCACATACATTTTCAGAATGTTATTTTCTTTTATTGCTTTAAGAGTTTCCCTTATCTGAAAAGCATGTTTGATGGTTTTCTCCATTGTCAGAGAAAGATCTTCGAAATTTATCGGCTTGGTTATAAAGTCGTAGGCGCCGCGGTTCATTGCCGTTCGGATATTTTCCATGTCACCGTAAGCGGAAACTATTACAGATTTTATTAACGGAGATGAATCATTTAAACGGCTTAGCAAGGTAAGTCCGTCCATCTCCGGCATATTTATATCACTGAGAACAATATCCACATCCGGGTTTTGCTGAATTTTATCAAGCGCATCAACTCCGTTCACGGCAAAAATAAATTCATATTTCTTATCCCTGATCTTTTGGCGGAATTTCTGTTTGATCAGAATTTCAAGATCAGCTTCATCATCCGCCACTAATATTTTTGACATAATTATGTAATTTTAAGTTTTTCTTTTAATAATTTGAAATCTACCGGTTTTGTTAAAAAATCATCAGCTCCCAGGTCCTGAGCTGTTCTGAAATTTTCCCCGTCGCCGTAAGCTGTTATCATCATTACAACCGGCGGAGGTTTGTGATACTTCTTTTTGATATGCTCCAGCAGTTCAAGTCCGCTCATGCCTGGCATATTTATATCGGATAATATCAGTATAGCTTCCTGTTCAAGAGTATGCAGATTTAAATATTCAAGCGCTTCTTCCCCGGAAAAAGTAAAAGCAAATTCAACAATGTTATCTTTTATCTCTTTTCTGAACCGCTGTTCAAAAAGAGTTTGAATATCCTTTTCGTCATCAACAACTAAAATTTTCATTTGAATGATTTGATTTTTTTATTTTCGTAAAATAACTGTAAATTCTGTACCTTCACCTTCTTTAGTTTCCACTTTCAACTCGCCTCCGTGCGTTTTAAAATAATTTCATAACTCTTCTTCGTTTATTTACTTTCCATAATTTCTTTTATCTTTTTCTGTAACAGTTTTTTATCCGGCAGGTAAAGTTGATACTTTGAAACAAAAATTTTATTAGAAATTCCTCCCATTGCATACTCTACCAATATCTCATCTTTCTCTGCTGACAGAATGATGCCAATAGGTTCATTATCACCTTCTGTATTTTCTTCTGCTTTAAAATAATTCAGATAAAGATTCATTTGTCCAATATCACCGTGACTTACTTTTTTTGTTTTAAGGTCAATTAGCACAAAGCATTTTAAAATCCGGTGATAAAACACAAGATCAATAAAGTAGTGTTTATTGCGAAGTGAAACTCTGTATTGCCTCGCTACAAACGTAAAACCTTTTCCCAATTCAAGTAAAAATAGTTGTAAGTTATCAATTATTTTTTGCTCAAGTTGTCTTTCACTCATCCGGTTGCTGTGCGGTATTTTCAGAAAATCCAGAACATACGGATCCTTTACGACTTCAGTAGGATGTGAAACTATATAACCTTTTTCAGAAAGATGTAAAACTCCCTTCTTATCCTTACTTAGTGCTAACCTTTCAAACAAAGATGAATCAATTTGCCTTTCCAGTTCTCTAACCGACAAGTTTTCGTTAATAGAATGACGTTCGTAAAATTTTCTTGCTGCATTGTCTGAAATGCTTATCAGGGAAATGTAATGACTCCAACTTAATTTGGCAGACACTGTCTGCCATTTTGAATATGCCAGATAAAATCTCCGCATATCGAGGATATTCCGTCTGCCAAATCCTTTACCATACCGATGTCTCAAATCTCTCGAAAGTTGTGCCAGCAGGTCACTTCCATAGTCTGCTCTTTCCTGCCCATGCTGTTCAAATTCAACAATGTGTCTGCCGATTTCCCAATTGGATTTCACCAGTTCTGTATTGATTGCTTTAATGGCATTAAACCTTGCAGATTCTATAGTAAGACCAATATCAGCCAAAAGTTTTTTATATGTCGGTATAGTATTTAATGTTTTCATTGTTTATAAAAAATTCTTTTTAATATTATCCGGGAAGTATAATTAAAAACTCACTTCCTTCACCTTCCTTCGTTTCCACTTTCAACTCTCCTCCGTGTGCTTTTACAATATCATAACTCAGCGACAATCCCAGTCCCGTTCCCTGTCCCGTCGGCTTTGTCGTAAAAAACGGCTGGAATATTTTATCCATAATTTTCTGAGGAATTCCGTTGCCGTTATCTTTAACTGATATCATAAGATTATCGCCGGTTTTTTTTGTGCTTACTGTAACTGTCGGTTCATAACCTTCAGGTTGCTGTTTCTTTTTTTCATCTACTGCATAAAACGCATTCGTAATTAAATTCAATACAACTCTTCCAATATCCTGCGGCACAACATTAACATTTCCTATATTATCATCAAAGTCAGTTTTCATTGTTGCATTAAAAGACTTATCCTTCGCCCTAAGTCCGTGATAACCTAATCTTAAATATTCATCTGCTAATGCATTTATATTTGTAAGCTCTTTAACACCGCTGCTTGCACGGCTGTGCTGAAGCATTCCTTTTACAATCGCATCTGCTCGTTTGCCGTGATGATTAATTTTTTGTTCATTGGCTTCAATATCATTTGCTAAAGCTTTTATTTCATCTAAACTTCCTTTGTCAATTTCATTTTTCATTTCTGCGATCAGTTCCGTATTTACTTCAGAAAAATTATTTACAAAGTTCA
>DAIPYE010000240.1:0-3740 GCA_036782915.1 Bacteroidota bacterium
ATTAACAATTAACAATTAACAATTAACAATTAACAATTAACAATTAACAATTAAATAATATTTACGATGGAATTAACAATTTTTAACTATTCACTATTCACTATTCACAATTGACTATTCACTAATTTGATGAAAAAAGAAAACATACTTGAAATAAAAGATCTTAAGGTGA
Organism: Bacteroidota bacterium; assembly: GCA_036782915.1. Taxonomy (GTDB): domain Bacteria; phylum Bacteroidota; class Ignavibacteria; order Tepidaquicellales; family Tepidaquicellaceae; genus JAEUSI01. The sequence continues at coordinate 173 of DAIPYE010000240.1, forward strand.
AATTTCCCGTAACAGGCGGATTATTTCTCAGAAAAGTTGCAGAGGTAAAAGCTGTCGACGGTATCAATCTGGAATTGAAGCGGGGAGAAACTCTGGGGCTTGTCGGAGAATCCGGATGCGGAAAATCAACTATAGGTAAAGCTGTCATAAATATTCTGAAATTTTCCTCTCCGGATGTTATGATAACGGGCGAGGTATGGTTAAAAACTGATGAAGGTGAAATAGAACTGCTTGGTTTATCCAGAAATGAAATGAGAAAACACAGAGGGTTGATTCAAATGATATTTCAGGATCCGTATTCTTCTTTGAACTCGAGAATGTCAGTCGGTCAGATCATTGAAGAACCTCTTCTTTACCACACAAAAATGAATAAAAAAGAAAGAGGAGAAAGGGTTTCCTGGTTACTTGAAAAAGTAGGTTTGCAGCCTGAGCAGTCAAAGAGATATCCTCATGAATTTTCCGGCGGTCAGCGGCAGAGAATCGGAATTGCAAGAGCATTATCTACAAATCCTAAAATAATCATTGCAGATGAACCTGTATCTGCGCTTGATGTATCAATTCAGGCACAGGTTATTAATCTGATGCAGGAGCTTCAGAGTGAATTTGATTTAAGCATATTATTTATCGCTCATGATCTTTCCGTGGTAGAGCATATAAGTTCAAGAATTGCAGTTATGTATCTTGGAAATATTGCCGAGCTGGGTCCCGGACAGCAGATCTATCATAATCCCATTCATCCATACAGCAGAGCATTATTGTCGGCTGTCCCGCTTCCTAATCCAAAGTTAAAGAATAAGCAAAGAATTATTCTAAAAGGAGATGTTCCAACGCCGATGAATAAACCCAGCGGCTGCGGATTCAGGACCAGGTGTCCGATCGCAAAACCAGAATGCGCCGACTTTATTCCCGTACTTGAGTTAAAAGATCCTGAACATTTTGCTGCATGCCCTTATGTAAATGCCAGAGATATTTCTTAACATTCCTGATTTTGAAAAATGACAAAGGTAATTGTTTTTATTTTAATGACCAGTCTTATCGTTTTTCTGATATCACTCTTCTTTTTTGCATTAGCGTTTGTATTTTTTGCAATACTGTTACTGATTGCGCTTATTATATTTATCCCCCTTTATACAGTTCAAAAATACAAAGAGAATTAAATCTCTTTGCATATCTTTACAAAACAAAGAAAAAAATGTCGTTAATGTCACGAATAAAAACGATTTATAAAAGTATTACTAATTTTTTTATTTCCACTCTGACAAATAACTTGACTTAAGAATGTTTAATAGGTAATTTGGAAACTAATAAAACCAAAATAGTTTCTTTGAAAAAAGCATTAAAAGAAAAAGAGGAAAGCAGTAAGATACTGAAATACTCCCGCCAAAAATTTCATAAAGAAGGATTTTACAAGACTACAATGGATGAACTTGCTTCAGAGCTTCACGTAAGCAAGAAAACCATTTATAAATATTTCCCTTCAAAGGAAAAACTGCTTGAAAATATATGCAGCGATACTTCAAATGAAATTATGAATAACATGGAAGTGATTGTGGAAGGGAAGGGAAATGTAGTGGTTAAATTCGTGAAACTGCTTAACATGCATAATAACATCTCTTTGAATATAAGCGACAAATGGATAAAAGATCTTTCTGTGCATGCTCCGGATTTGAAAAAAAATATTGATGAAATGAAAAATCATAATATTAATAAAGTAATGAAAAAACTTCTGGAACAGGGTAAGAAAGAAAAGTTGATAGAAAATTATCCGACTCCGATCATTATACTTACTTTTGTTTCATCATTAATGGCAGTGATGAATCATGATTTTTTGATTAACAATAAATTCACTGTGCAGAATGCCTTTAAAACTACCTATGAAATGTTGCTAAACGGAATTCTGACAGAATCCGGCAAGGAAAATTTCAAAAAGACCAAGGCTTTGCTGGCAAAAGAAATAAAAAATATTGACTGATCAATTTTATTTGAAAATTAAATTACCCATAATAAAATATTGAGTATGCCGAAAAACATAAAAACAAATAAATCTCCTTTCATCATTCTTAAGTTTTGTCTGTCGCTTTTTGTATTGATAAACTTTTTTGTTTTACTGAACCCTATAAATTCCACAGCTCAGAATCAGATCACATTTTCAAATGTAGATGAAGCTGTGTCTTTAGCATTAAAGAATAACTCCGGTATAATCATTTCGAAGTTCGATCAGATGAAAGCTCAGGAAGAAGTATCGCAGGTATACAGTGAAGCGCTTGTTCCGAGTATTTCATTGAACTCCAGATATTTAAGAACTTTTAAGCAGCAGGTCATTAGTATATTCGGACAGAATTTTGAAACAGGAGCAGATAATACTATTACAAATACTTTAGATATCAGGGAAGACATTCCTTTTCTTGGAAATCCTGCATTTACGGGAATAAATATTGCCAACAATTACGAAAAATTACAGAGTGAAAATTTAACTTCAGTTGAAAATGACGTTAAAAATAATGTTAGAAAATCCTATTACGGAGTGCAGCTTGCAAAATCGTTTGTTGAAATAAATAAACTTACTCTTGAGAATGCTCAGAATAATTTCGATGCGGTTAATTCAAGATATAAAAACGGAGTTGCAACTGAGTTTGACTATTTAAGAGCAAAAGTAAAAGTTGACAATATTTTACCCATACTTTCCAAATCGGAAAGGACATATGAGATCAGTAAAAAAACATTGTCAAATGCTATTGGGTTGAAGTCGGATGAACAGGTGGAAGTAAGCGGTTATCTAAGTTATGACAGCACAGAAGTATGGGGAAATACTGATGAAATGATAAATAAAATCTCCGAGAATAATGTATCTATAAGGCAGCTTCTCATTAATAATAAAATAAATAATGAGTTTGTTAATGTGGATAAAGCAAATTATCTGCCTAAATTTTTCATATACGGAACGTATAATTTATCTTCCACCACAAATGACGGAAGATCTATTACCAAGTTTCCTTTCTTTAATTCCTTAAGCGCCGGACTCGGACTGACCTGGAATCTTAACTTTTTCCGAAATTCATATAAAGTAAAGCAGTCGGAAATAGAGGTTAAAAAAGGCGTTGAGCAAATAAAGGATACAAAACAAAAACTAAAACTACTTTCTGAAAGTGTGCTTATTTCATTAGATGATGCTCGTCAGAGATTAATTTCACAAAGAAGCACAATTCTGCTTGCGGAAAGGGGAGTTGAGCTTGCAAATGCCAGCTATAAAGCCGGGGTTTTGAATCAGATCGACGTGCAGGATGCGGAGCTGACATTGTATCAGTCGAGACTCAGCTATATGCAGGCGATTTATGATTATCAGATCGCAAAATCCGAACTTGAAAAATTACTTGAAAGATAAAATCAGAAATTAAAATTAAATATATTAAATAAAACAGAATGAAAAACAAATTTGCTTCTTTGATCTTTATTGTTGCAGCCGCACTTATATTTTCATCATGCGGAGACAAGCAGGCAGCCGAAAAAGAACCTGAAAAAACAATTCAGTCAGTTAAAATTAAGGAAATAACAGGTGAGTCATTTTCTG
>DAIPYE010000241.1:0-3555 GCA_036782915.1 Bacteroidota bacterium
GTGAATTGAGAGGCGTGAAAATTAATTCAGAGGGAAGGATCGGCGCGGAAAAAATATTCAATTACATAAAGCGATTTGACAAAGGAAATATGCATGAAGCTGTCAGGCGGGGAACAGAAATTATAAATAAAAAAACAAATTACATCAGAGCGATGAATTTAATAATCTGTGATAAGGAAAATGTTAATGTTTACTCTTTATTCAATGAAGATCCTGATTACTTCACAATGTTTTATAAAAATGACGCAGCTCTTGTAATTTCGTCAGTAAAATTTCAGGATGAAGAAAACTGGAAACCAATTGAAAATAATTCACTGACACAATTCTAACAAATAAAAATGATCATAGTAAAAATAGGCGGCGGGAAAGAAATTAATACCGAAGGAATAATTAAAGATCTCAGCAAATGCGGAGAGAAATTTATAATTATTCACGGTGCGAATTATGTGCGTGATGAACTGGCTGTTCAGCTTGGAAAGACAAAGAAAACAATCACATCCGTTTCAGGATATACAAGTGTATTCTCTGATGAGACTGCGATCGATCTGATGATGATGGCATATTCAGGATTAAAGAATAAAAGAATTGTCGAGCTTTGTCAGCAGAACGGAATAAATGCAGTTGGTTTATCAGGTCTTGACGGTAAGGTTATTTCGGGAAAAAGAAATCAGGGAATTCGTTCCAAAGAAGACGGCAAGGTAAAAATCGTCAGAGATTTTTCCGGAAAGCCGAAAGAAATAAATTCAGACCTTCTGAATCTACTGATGGACAATGGTTATACACCTGTGCTTTGCGTTCCTATCATTGATGAAAATAATTTTGCAATAAATTCCGAGAATGATGACATAGTAAATGTACTTCAGTCAGCTTTAAAGGCGGAAAAAATAATTCAGATGATCGAAGCACCGGGATTTCTGGATGACAAAGATGATCCGGATTCTCTGATAAAAAACCTTACTAAGAGTGAACTCTTTGAAAAAGAAGAGAAGACGGAGGGAAGGATGAAACGTAAGATGCATGCTTTGAGAAAATTATTTGAAGAAGGAGCGGCTGAAGTTTATATCAGTGACGGAAGAACAGAGCATCCGTTTGATGATGCAGTTTTGGGAAAAGGTACTCTGATAAAGTGATTTATGATTTTTGATTTTAGATTAGTGATTTTAGATTGATAAAAAATTTATGAAAAACAGATTTAGAAAATTAAAATAATTATGAAAGATATAAAACAGTTACAGGAAAAATATGAACTGGCAGTATTTCCCATGAGGAATCTGGTTATAGTAAGAGGTGAAAATGCTTTGCTTTATGATGAGAACGGTAAAGAATTTATAGACTGCATTTCCGGAAATGGTGTGGCGAATATCGGTCATGCAAATCAAAAGATCGCTGAAGCCATTTACGAACAGGCAAAAAAATTAATTACCTGCCCGGGAATATTTTATAATGATAAAAAAGCTGAGCTGCTTGAAAAGCTGATCAGAGTTGCTCCGGATAATCTTAAGAAAGCTTTTTTAAGTAATTCAGGAACTGAAGCTGTCGAAGCTGCTCTGAAATTCACGAGATTCGTCACCAAAAAAACCGGATTCATCTGCGCGGCAAAGGCATTCCACGGAAGAACCATGGGAGCATTGAGCGCTATCAGCAAGAAAGAATACAGGGAAGGATTTGATCCGCTCGTACCGGGTTTCTCGTTTGTTCCGTTCAATGATTTTGAAAAACTTGAACAAAGCGTCAATGATGACACAGCAGGAATTCTTCTTGAAGTAATCCAGGGAGAAGGGGGAATAAATATCGGGAGTAAAGAATATTTTACAGCTGTAAGAGAATTGTGTGATAAGAGGGGAATCATACTGATCATAGATGAAGTTCAGTCAGGATTCTGCAGGACTGGAAAGATGTTTGCATGTGAACATTTCGATCTTAAACCGGATATATTATGTCTTGCGAAATCTATAGCCGGCGGAATTCCAATGGGAGCAACACTTTGTTCGGATAAAATTGAAATACCTGTCGGCAAACACGGGACAACTTTTGGAGGAAATCCTCTGGCATGTTCGGCATCAATTGCGGCAATAGATTTTATGACTGAAAATAATCTTGCTGAAGTTGCAAAGGAAAAAGGTGATTATTTCATGAAAAAAATAAGTGAAGTTAATTTAAAAATGGTAAGAGAGATCAGGCAAATCGGATTAATGATCGGTATAGAGTTAAGAGTTAAACCGAAGAATTATATACTCAGACTTATGGAAGAGGGAATTCTTGTTTTGCCGGGAGGGATGACTGTGTTGAGACTTCTTCCGCCTCTGACAATTGAATATGCTCAGATCGACAAAGTGATAAAAAAATTATCAGTAGTTTTAAACGAAGAATTATAAAAAATAAAATTTGTAAGAAGTTTATCCAATCTGTTAAGAAAATTCCATCCTTTCTACGCATTGTATTTTAAACACAGCACTTTCTATTCAAGCTCAATCCTCTCAATTCCATTCGGCTTTCCGGCAGTACTTTAATATTGTTAGATAAAATTTCATTCAGTATTTTCAATTAAACATTAACCTAATTTTTACTTAATATTTTTATGAAAAAGAAAAGCATACTTATCACAGCTGCAGGTTCTCTCGCATTAGGCGCATCTCTATTCTTTCCAAAGATCAGAGGGAATTCGAAAAAAGAATTTGAACGGCTGAAAATGGAGCACATAGATCAGCCGTCAGAACTTAAAAATGTTCGCGGGAAAGAATATTGTGAGCTTTTCATTGCATACCGGAACTTCAAAAATTATAAAGTCGGAATTTACAATAACATAGCCAGAGCATTCATTCCGGATAGTGACTTTGAGAAAATGGATATTGAAGAATTAAAAAAAGAATCCGGAGCGAAAGCAGTTGTGAAAAACGGACCGCGCTATTGGGTGCTTGACAGCATTCTCGGATACTGTAAAGGTGAATGCAGAAAATTCAGCGGATATGAATTTGATCTTGTTGGCATAATCGAAAAGAGTGTTTCGGAATTAAAGGAAGATGTGAAGAACAGAAAATTGTACACAGAACAGGCAATCGAAAGATACACTGACTGGATTTACAACAAAGGTGAAAAAATGTATGAGTTAAAATCGGAAAGCGGAATTGTCTATACAATGCAGTCAGCCTCTCTGGAAATATCCTCCGGACAAAAATTATCAGATCTGGATTCTCTACCCGAAAAATTAAATCTGCCTGCCGGTTGGAAATTCAATATAAAAATCCCAGATGAGGATGTGATCTATTCGATCAGAGGAGATGCAAAAGTTATACAGGACGATCTGAGAAATACCTATCAAAGAAATCCAAATCAAACTTAAAATAAATAACAGTAAATTTTATAAATCAAATCAAATAAATTATTATGAAAAAACTTTACACAATAATTATTTTTGTAATAATAACAACAGGAATTCTAAAGTCACAAACCTTAATTTCTTCATATCCATTTCCTAACTATCAGCAATACAATTCATTCTGGGGAATCACAAATTTAAATGATACTCTCCGAATTGCAACTGATAATAACGGCAGT
>DAIPYE010000242.1:0-3547 GCA_036782915.1 Bacteroidota bacterium
TGTATGAATAGAAAAGAGGGAATCCTGCCCACTCGGAATAAAAAGTAATTGATGAATTGTCGGCAGAATCTTTAAATTCCACCGATGTACCTGCGATCGACTGAATAAGAGATTGAAATTTTTTAAATGATGCAGTGTTGGTTTTAATCCCAATGTAAAATTTCTTTGCTGATTCATCAAGCTTGAAACTTCCCGGGATTTCCCTTGTCCGCAGCCATGGAAATGCCTGATTAAACATTCCTCTGATCTTCGATTCGCTCCTAATAGCATCTTTATCAAACAGTATGTCAGTTATATTGAAGTCCTCCCGGATATTGTCAAAATGTTTTTTGGCAAATGAAAGCATTCTGCTTTCAATGATCTGAGCATCTCTTTCACTTAGGATATTTACAATGTCTGTTACATCGGATGCTCCGAGTTCTTTCAGGAGCTTATTGGATAAATTTTTAATTATTTCCTGTGATGCTTGACCGGTTCCGATGTATCTTGGGTAATAAATTTCTTTGACTTCATCAGGTTCATACATCATTAAATTGAAACTCGTTTCCTGTTTCTGTATGAAATAATTATATTTTTTCTGAAAATTATTTTTTAATACACCCAGGTTTCCGGTAAGTTTATAAAGATCTGAAATTAATCCGGAAGAAATAATTTTATCGTTGGCAGATTTTTCTTTTGTTTCAATCAAAGCCAGTATTCTTAAACATATTTCTCTTGCATAATAACGCGATTTTAATTTTATGAGTGTATTGTAATACTCTTCCATATTTCCCAGAGTCTTCTCCAAAGTCCCTGTCATGGCAGATTTGCGCAATACATTCAGCTTTGACCTTTTCTCGTCTTCTTTTAACTCCTGAAATCTTCGTTTGAACTCAACGTCAAGTTTAGTTACAACCGATTGTAGATCTTTAATTTCTTTTTCATATTTCGGAATGTAATCAAAATTTCCGTCGGTAAGTATGAACTGTAGTCTTTTCAGCAAATTAATGGCATAAAAAACTCCGCGTGTTGAATCATTTACAATGGAATTTATTTTTCTTTCCAGTGTTCCGATCACATTTCTTTCTCTGTCACCAAGCACTGTCTGAAGATTCTTTGTTCTGTTTGAAAATATCTGTGACAAGTACATTCCCTGCCTGTTAACATCATTGTCATCTCTGAAGTTAGTATCAAATTTCATCTTTTCATTTAACAAATAAGCTGACCAGTTTTCACCGCGCTTACCGCTGATAAGATCATTCTGAAGATTTGTCAGAAATGATTTTACATTTGACTGTATGGAAGTTTTTTCACCGCTTTTGTACAGTGAATCAAGAAGCTGAAATTTATTTTTCGATTCAAGTAATCCAAGTTCCGGAAGAAATTCCTTTATTAAAAAATTATCCACATCACTTTGCGAACCTTCGGCGTAGGTCAGATAATAGTTTATCATTTCCTCACAAAGTTTGTATGCGCAGGAAATAATTATCCTGTCAACAGGAATTGATATAGTCGCCTGTCCGAGAGATGAATATTTCCTTGAATATGTATTATCCGTGACAGAGTTATCATCCGGCCATAATCTCTGCTTATATTGTACTAAATTTACTCTGACGCCTCTTTTGTAATTTGCAAAATCGGAATTTGAGAAATCATTAAAAATTGTGTCCGCAAGCATTTTATAAATATCACGGTTGTTCTGATCTGACAATGAAAGATTCTTTGAATTTTCTCCATCGATAATATAAGTATCATCATAAACACCAGGCTGAAAAGTATGCGGTTCATTTTTTCTCCATGAAACATCAAAAGTATTTTTCAGATTGTAATATTCAAATTCCTTTAAAGCCGCATAACCATTGGCAAAAACACGTTCCTTTCCGTAAGACTGATAAATTTTTGGAAGAACAACATAGCAGGTTGACACAGCCTGATTTCTGAAAATACTTCTTATCAGAAATCCCATGTCCAGTATCATTCCCGAACCTGTACCGCCGCTGACAGATGTAATGACATAAACATTTATCTTATCTGTATTTACATTTTTTATCTTATGAATTTCCTTAACAAGATTGATAGATCTCGAATCGGTTATTTTGGATTTAGCTGAAGTTAATTTTGCAACTATCTCATCGTAGTTATGAAAAAATGCAAGTCTTGCGGCAGGTCTGATCTGTCCGGCACCTGTATTCATTGTCCCCAGTTTTGCGATCTCGCCTGTAGTGCTTAACCATTCTTTGATATGCGGAACATCCTGAATTCTGTAAATATAGTCTGATGGATTTACAGGATGAAAGATCTTTTCAGAAGGCTGGAAATCAATTTCATTAATCAAAAAATCTCTTTCTCTTGCAATCCCGCTTTCCTCTGAAGGCGCATTGTCAGTGTCAATATAAAGATAAGATATGATCGGGAATTCAGAGATCGAACCGTACTTTTCTACAAACTGTCTTCGGATCCTTAACAAAACTTCTTTGCCGGTTCCGCCAAGACCGATAATAATGGTCGGCATCAGTTCCTGGGTTTTCAGCTCAAGTTTTTCTTTTGCGGAAATATCAAGAACCATATTCGGCTGACTGATCTCGTGATCTGTATTTAATTTACCTTCCATGTATAAATTCTGATTTAATTGAATTGTATTAATAACATTTTATAGTTCAACTACGCTTTCACCGCCGTCTAAGTTTATCACATTTCCCGTCATCCAGTGGGAGTCTCTTTTGTAATTATCTACGATGAAATCCGCTATCTGATCTGGATGTGTAAGTTTACTTTGCGGATTTCTCTGAATTGCATTGTCGATGATTTTCTGGCTTCCGGGAATTTTAGAAAGTGCAGGAGTCTGTGTAACGCCTGCTCTGATTGAATTAGCTGATATGCCAATTCTTCCAAGCTCCATTGCAAACTGTCTGATGTATGATTCGAGACAGGCTTTTGCGGCAGATACTGCTCCGTAAAATTCTATCTGTCTCTGACCACCTGATGAAGTCATTGCAAATATCTTCCCGCCGGATATCATTAATTTTTTATTTACAACTGCCTGAGTCCAGTAAACGAGACTGTTTGCCATTACATCGAGTGTCATTTCAATTTGCTTAAGGTTAATTGCATCTTCAGGCTTATCTGCTATAAATGGTTTTAATGTTCCAAACGCAAGCGAATGAACTAATATCTTTAAAGTAGAATTTTTATCCTTTGACAAAATGCTTTCCATTTCCGAAATAACCTCTTCTCTTTTCAAAGTATCTGCGGCATTTATATTATAAAAATGCGCTTCAACTCCTTTTGACTCTATGTCTGAAATAAGTTGTTTTACATCAGGCATTGTGGAAGCACGGTCTAAATGAACTCCGATAATATTTACTCCGTCATTTGCCAGAGCCAGCGCGATTGATTTTCCGAATCCGCTTGAAGCTCCAAGAATTAAAGCATAGTTTTTTTTCATTATATAGAATTGTTATTGAAATTTATTTAACAAATTAAAAAATGAGTGATTTATCTTGATTTTACGGCAATTATAGTCATAATGAGACTTATTATAAACAGAAAAATCATCACGACCATGAAG
>DAIPYE010000243.1:0-2934 GCA_036782915.1 Bacteroidota bacterium
AACATTTTGATTAGCCCAGAGAATCTCCATTCCATAATAAGAACCTGTTGCAAAAGTATTGACCCAGTTCGCTCCATCATTTGTAGTTCGCCATGCCCCGCCCTGTCCGGCAGCAACTCCCTGTACATTTCCTCCGCCTCTCATTATTATACCTCTGAGAGTTTGAAAACCGGGAGTTGAAGTATTAAACCAATTGTTACCGCCATTTGTAGTTTTTCTGATTGTTCCCCCTCCTGATACAAAAAACCCGGTACTGGCATTTAAAAAATTAATACCCCAGATCTCAGATGTAGTTCCGGAGCTCAGGGGAACCCAGGTAGCCTGTGAAGTTTGAAAAGTCATTAGCAAAATTAGAATAATAACTGCAGCACTAATCTTTCCTCCCACGCCAGCCCGCCGGGCAATTATTTGGATCATTCTATTGCTTCGATTATAATTGGTCCGGCGTGGCAAGCCTACGAGGGATTTAAATTTCAAAAATGATTTTTTTCTGAAAAGTGAAACAAGAAATTTGAAAAACAAAAGTATTTTTTTATTTAAAAACATTTTTTAGCCTCGTAAGTTTTAATTTATAATTTTTTTATTGATTCAAATTATTTAAAGAATAAAAGATTTGCAAAAAGAAATTTTCTGTTAAATGACAGTTTACAACTGAATTATACACGCATTTTGTTCGAATATGAATTGGAATTGCAGTTATTATAGTTTAATTTGTTGCAAAAAAAATCCGTTATAAATGAAAGATTCAAAATTAATAAGTCTGCTAAAATCGCTTTCGCCGGAGGAATTCAGGAAGTTTGAAAAATTCGCCGATTCTTCGTATTATAATATGGGCAGAGATCTGTCTTCTTTTATAAAAGTTTTAAAAACATTTTATCCTGAATTTGAAAGCAATGACCTTAACAGTAATTTTATTTTCAAAAAACTATATAAAGGGAAAAAATATGACAGCGTAAAGTCCGAAAATCTTATCAGAACGTTTTCTTCACACCTGTTCAGAGTTTGCAAAGAATTTCTTGTCATACTTGAAATAGAATCCCGGGTAAACACAAAAAAATATTTACTCCTTAACCAGCTTAAAAAGAAAAGTTTATATAAGGAATTTGACAAAGAGTTTAACAGTATTGAAGAAAACATTGATCATACAGGAAAAGGAAGCGTGGGTTATTTTGTGGACAAATTTCTGATAAGTGCAATCAAGCGGGATTGTTCACTCAACAGGGATGATTTCGGAAAGGCAACTGAATATACCATAAAAGCCAGTGAAAATATTATTACAGCGGCATTGATATCTGCTTATAAATTTGAAGATGAAAAAAATCTTTTTAATGCATACAATTATAGTATCCCGGAAAATTTAATTCAATCTTTTCTGGATAACATAAATTCGGAGAATCTTATCACAGATTTAAAAAGGAAAGGAAATAACAATTACCGGTATCTGGAAATTTTTAAATACATTTATCTGATGAATCTCAACAAAGATAAGCGTGAATATTTCTATTTGTTGAAGGATTTACTGATAAAAAATTCTTCAATATTCGGTCAGTCGGAAAACTATGTGTTGTGGAACATAATGCTGACTTATTGCGGAATCAATAAAATTGATAATTCAGAAATATTTCAAATTTACAAGCACATGATTGAGAATGAAATATTCAGACTTTCAGATAAAGATAAATTTCATATAGTTTTATTCAGAAATATAGTATTAAATTCATATTCAACGGTCGAAATTAAGTGGCTGGAGAACTTCATTGAAAAGTATTCTCCTTATTTACACGAAAGTCATATAGAAAATATGAGATCATATTCATTAGCATATCTTTGTTATGCCAAATCAGAATACGGAAAAGCTCTGGAACACATCTTAAATATAAAGTATAATTTGTTTTTGTTCAAACTTGATCTGAGAATACTGCAATCAAAGATCTACTATGAATTAAGATATTTTGAAGAAGGACTGTCACTAATTTCTACAATACTCACTTATTTAAACAGCACCAAAGAGTTTGGGGATTTCATAAAAAAATCTGTCGGTAACTTTGCCAAATGTCTGAGAGAATTGATCCTGATCAGAACAAGCGCTAAAAACAATGAAGAGAATTTTTTTAAATTAAAAAAAGATATTAAAAATATATCACACACAAATCTTTCCAAATGGGTCGAAGAAAAAATCGATGAAATTACACTATGAAGTTAAACAGTTAAACAGTTAAACAGTTAGCAGTTAACAGTTAGACCGTTAGAACGTTTCGCAGTCTCGCCGTTAGAGATACCAACTCAACCTTTCCCGATTCTAATCATCAGGGAGTTACCGCGTTTACCCCGAGCGCTGAATTATTTTCAACTATACTCAGATCACCTGCATCTACAAAATCGTCACCTGTAACATCTGAAGGGAAATATCCCGAAAGAGAATTCGCAGCATCATTTTCAACATGACTCAGATCACCTGCATCGATAGTTCCATCCTGATTTACATCACCGCTGTATAATGCATACATTACCGGTGATGTGTCAACCTTTTTCTGATTGTCTCCATATGCTTTGTTTGCTGCCGGATAAAAATCATAATACAAATCATTTGAAGTAAAAACCTGGGTTGTTTTACTCCATACTTCGATAGAGTTTCTGTGATTTATTTGAATCCGGCATTGTTTAATTTGTCTTTCCCTTTTTCAATGATATAATAAGGAGATGCGGCTGACCGTAGAGTAACGCTTATCGAATCCCCGATCATTGTATTGGAAAACGGATTATAAAATCCTTCGATCGAAGAATTTGTAATAAAACGCTTCACTGCTCCACCTCCGTCAATAGTTCGCAGAAATATCCCGTTCCTTCCTCCGCTTATGTAATCCCAGTAACCTAAACTCATAATGAAATAAAGATCTTCGGAAGTAGGAGTAGTTTGTTTATACCATTTGTCTA
>DAIPYE010000243.1:2944-3445 GCA_036782915.1 Bacteroidota bacterium
CAGATCAGATATGCATATCCAAGCCAGCATCCGTATAGATCATCAGTTACAGGGCTTGGAATATTATTCCAGGTTTCACCATTATCACTGCTTTTAATAATTGTTCCATCATCTCCGACTGCAATGTAAACAGAACTTCCTCCTCCGCCGGTTATGCAATGTAAATTTTTATTAGTACCGCTTGGTATTACTCTCCATCTGATTTGTTCTCCGCCGTTAGGCAGACCGATGCTGTCAGCTTTCATTATAAGACCGTTATCGCCTGCAAATAAAATTCCGCAGCAGTAATTAATATTTCTGCCTGCAGCCTTACTTGTGGCATTTATGTCTTTCCGCCAGTTGTAATTATTTGAGGCATCGCGGATATAAAAGTTTCCTCCCTGTCCTGCTGCCACCGTTGCGGAATAAAAAAAATATCCGCTGAGATATGACAATGCTTCAAGATCAGTCAGAGGAGACGAACTTATTCTCATTAAGGAATCTGTTGCCTGATATCTGTAT
>DAIPYE010000244.1:0-3439 GCA_036782915.1 Bacteroidota bacterium
AATTGACGGATTCTTAATGGTAAATCAAGTAATAAGAGACTCAGGAATTGTCAGAGATCCCTATGCTTATTCATTTGACAATAATCAGTTCAACACTAAAAATTTACAATCCGGCTGGACTTATGAACCCGCTGGGAATTTATGGTGCGAAGGACCTGATACAAATGCTGTCATGACTGCAAAAGTAATTACCGGCAGACAATTCCAAAGCAGAAGTATCGGAATGAGCTTTCCGACATTCGGAACTTTCAGAAACAGGAATACAAAAATAAAAGCAAACGGAAAATTCTGTACGCCTGACGCAGTAAATAATCCCATTCTTACAGGAGGTCCGTTAAGAAAAATTCAAATAGTTTTCGGACAGAGTTCGATGTCTTACAGATTTATTCCCATGGATACAAATTTAACAAATCTTCCCTGCGCAGATATGGTGAGCGTTCCATTTAGTGTATTTGCCCTTGACGAACTCGATTCAAGCGGCGGTGTTCCAAGACAACTTAACACAGGATTTCTGGATTATGACAATAACGGATTCTGGGATCCTGATACTTCAGCTCTCGGAAATTATAATTTCACTTATATCTTAGCGTCAAATTATAGTTCAAATCCTGACCCGAATTATTTAAACAAGAATCCCGGATCAGGATCTCCAACTTCCGGTTTCAACTCAATGGACATAATGTATGCCTGGATGCCGCGGGCAAAGAAATCTCCGAACGGAGTTCCGCTGAATTTTACAAACGGAGATAAGCTTACAGTTTCACCTTACAGAATTTCAAGACCGGATTTTGTTCCCGGCTTTCCTGTGAAATACAACTGGACAGTTCAGGGAACGTCTGTTAACACTTCGTCGATAAATGCAAACAACATTAATAATATAAAAGCTTTCCCGAATCCATATTACGGGTATTCAACACTTGAATATGACTCCGGCGGTGAAAAGTTTATTTACTTTTCAAATCTTCCGTTGCAATGTAATATTTACATTTATTCTCTTAACGGATCTTTGGTAAAAACTATAAACAGAAATGTAAACGATCCCGGAGATTCTCTGGAGAAATGGGATCTGCAAAATTCCGGCGGCAGTAATGTTGCAAGCGGAATGTATATTGTACTTGTTGACTGCAAAAATCTTGGAGCTAAGACATTAAAGATCGCAGTTTTTACTTCAAAATAAATTACATATTACGAATTTACTAATTCAAATGAAAAAAATTGTTTTCCTGTTTGTTACTTTTGTGATGCTCAATTCAATAAACTCCTTCGCACAATCAGATTTTCATTTTAAATTAAATTCAGATGAATTAATAAATCCTTACCAAAAATTACATTTTCACTCAAAAGAAAAATCAGAGTTTTCCAACGGCTTTCTCGAAGCTGTTTTAATTGTGTTTCCGTTCAACCCGATATTCCAGTTACAAAATAAAAGATTCTATGCGGGTATTACAAAAGAAGTTTCTTTAATGGCATATCCTTACGGAAGATTAGCAGTGGAGTATTCTCTGATATTCAGGGAAACGCGGCTGAATCAGTTCAGAGCTTCATATAATTTTGACTTCGGTCTTGAGTCCGGTGACCTGTATGCTTTTTTATTTTCAATCGGCGGCGGGTATTTCACGGATTTCCATGATGTAGGATATTTCCCTCAGGCATCTGTAAGTTTAATTCTCCCGTTTGGAGATAATTTAGCGACTGTACCTTATTTCAAAGTCCGCGAGACTTTTATGACAAAGGGAAGTCCGGATATTTTTGATGTTTCACTCGGGCTGGGATTGTATATTACTTTTTAAAATAATTCAGATTTTGAAAATTCTTTTGAACTTTAAGAAGAAAATAAATTACTAAGAAATTCGAAATAAAATTTAGTTATTCCTTTTTCAAAGTCGCTTCAATCAAACCAAACGGTTCATCAGTCGGAATAAAGATCTCATTATTATTATCCATTCCGAATTGTTCAAGATTAAAAGGCAGATAATGTTTATTAGGCATTGAGATGGAAATTTCAGAAATATTATTGCATTCGTTCAGAATGTTTTTCCCGGTTTCATACAATGTCTGCTGAACAGAAAAACTGTGATGCTTTGCAAATGTTTCGAGAATTATTCTTCTTACTTCATTTGAAACTTTGACATAACTTACTTCCTGATTTGCATATTTCCAGACAGCTTTCACACTTGTTGAAAATATCCTGTCGCTTGTTTCTTTCAGAGTTGTGAATTTATCTTTAATGTAATTTTCAAAACCGGAAGCTGTGGTTTTTAAAACCAGCAGATCTTTTATTCCTGAAGTTATAAAAGAACTTTTTTTATCAATGTGAACTTCAGCAGTTCTGACTTCATTTCCTGCGCTGACAAAAGAATGCTTATGCGGTTCAGGAATGACTTTGCTGTTATTGATGAGAATTCTGTTCCAGAGTTTTTCTTCAATTTCAATACTCACATTAGAAACCTGCTTATTATTTTTAAGATAATATTCCGCCAGATGCATTCCGAATTCTTCTATCGAATTTACGGGATGATCTTTTGCAAGAGCATAAACAGTATTCTTCATTGTATCAGTCGGAAGTACTTTTCTATTGTCACCTTCAGTATGAACAGTATCAAAATCACCTTCAAGCTGAATGTTTACAGTCATTTCTTTAATTTCATGGACAGCAGATGATTTAGTAACTTTCAGTATTCTTACATTTGATTTTCCGTAATTGTTGTGTGAAATTTTTACCGGCATAATTTTTTTCTTTTAATATAATACAACAGGCATTATTTAAATATGTAAATTCTTTTTTAAATAAAGAACTTCAATCGCATCCGACCAAAGCTTTTTGAAAAGCTAATTACTAAATTATGAAAATTCCGGAAATACTTAAATTGAAATGTTTTCAAGAATAGTTCAAAACATTTTCAAAGTGAAATAATAGCTATTGTCAAAACAATTTTTGGTCTTAGACGGGATATTGTATTTTAGAAATAAAGATATTAAATCAATTTGAGATTAAGATAGAGAAAAATGTAGTTTAAAAAACCTAATTTGATGATGGGAATCAAGGAATCTTTTTTATATAAAGGATTTAATTTTGAAAGGATATTAAAAAAATTAAAATTCTTAGTTTTTTTAAAACACAAAATACTACTCGTGCCACATTTTATAAATGTGGCACACCTTAAAGTGTGGCACATCAGGATTAATAAAATTTATTTACAAAAAACATCAAAATTCTTCCATTTTTAAAATTGCTATTTCGGACAAGCAGGCTTACCTCACGACGCAGGTTTGTCTCGCAATGTTGGCTTGGGATAGAAGCAGTTTTAAAAATCGTGATTAATTGTGAAATTTGTGGCAAGTTTTTTTTATTCTAGACGGATGTGAATTTTATTCATATCCGTCCAAAACGATTCACATTAGATTTTAAAATTACTTTAGCTTAACGTTCTTTCTTTTG
>DAIPYE010000245.1:0-3241 GCA_036782915.1 Bacteroidota bacterium
TTTGAGAATGATGTATCAGGAGTATTGTCTATACTGTAATATGTTGCCCCGCCTCCGAAATAGAAATACGGATTCCAGTTTTTTGCCGTTTTTGACCAGGGTGAAATTTTTAGTATGATGTCGATTGGAATAAGATTTGATTTGACTTTCGTCCCCTGCAGATTATTTCCTTCGGTATCTGTGTTGCTATCATAAGTCCCGTTAAGGCGATTGTAATTGTCTTCTGTTTTGAACTGGCCATATCCGGCTTCCACCTGCAGACATAATGCAGGAGTTAATTCAAAACCAAGAAACCCTTTGCCGAGAAATGAATACGAAGCATTGTATTCAGACAGTGGGATAAGTTGTTCATACTTCAGTCCGCCCTTAATTTTGTAACTCTTGAATTGTGCATTTGTATCAGGTTGAGCAAATGCAAAAATGAAAATCAGAAAAAATAAAAATTTTTTCAAGTTTATCTCCTTTTATTATTTTTAGTATATTTTTAAATTGTTAAATAAAAACTGTACTTATTAAAATAAGTTTTATGCTTTGCTTTCTCATAAATGTTTCCGCATTGCATTGTAACTTCAGTTTGCACAGATCAGTTTAGTGACATTAATGAATATAGAACAACACTCTCCAATGGAAAGACGCTTGCAGCGGCATCATCAATGCCAATGGCAAAGCTGTATCCTCCGGTTGTATAGCCAATGAATGACTGAAATCCGAATGTCTGTCCTGCATGTCCGAAACATTTTTCCTGCTCTCTGAGTAAGCCCAATCCATATTCGAACTGCCCGGATGCTTTGTTAAAATACTTGCTCCTTATTTCATTACACATTTTATCAGAGAACAATTTTCCTGAATACCACCCACGGATGAATTTATTCATATCAGAGGGCGTTGAAATTATTTCACCTGCTGACCAGGCAAGAGTTGCAGGCATCTCTATTACCTTTTGATTGTAATGACCGTCCTTTCTGCCGGGCAGGCTGAATGCAGAAGGCAAAAAAGTGTTTTCCATTCCCAGTGGCTGAAGAATATTTTTCACAACATAATCAGCATATTTAATTCCGGAATATTTTTCTATTATCAATCCAAGCAATATATAATTGGTGTTGCTGTATTTGAACATGCTGCCGGGAATGAATTCAGCTTTGTTAATTCCTTTTGCAAATGCAACCAGATCCCATGGAATGTAACGCAGCGAACTGTCTCCATGAATGGAAATTTCTTTTGAATTGTTATCCGGTCTGAAATAGTCCGGGATTCCGGATGTGTGATTCAGAAGATTCAGCACAGTGACACTGTCTATATAATCAATCCCGTTAATCACAAGCATTCCTCTCAATATATCTTCATCAGGGAAAATATCCGTCAGTCTGTCTGTCAGCCTGATCTTACCCTTTTCAACAAGCTGAAGAACTGAAGCGGCCGTAAACATTTTCGTGCAGCTTCCTATATCGATGTATTCGGAATCAAAATCTCTGATCTGCATATTATTCCTGCCGTCATATCCAATATTGTAAGTTATTCCTATGGGATCAACTACCTGTACTAAAATCCTGCAGTTCATTTTAACGGCATATTCTTTAACAGCTGAATCTAATTCTGCAGGAAGTCCGCTGGCATTGAATATACTGAATTCTTTATCCCCCGAACTTTGCTCAGTAATTGCGGATGAACTGTTTACGGATATTAAGGAAAAGAAAAAAAATATTAATGCTGCCGGTGATTTTAAAAATGTATTTATCATAAATTAAGATTATGAATCTCCGGGAAGTAATTCATTTCCCAATGAGACACCGATGTAATAATAAACTTCAAAGATTTTTTTTATAGCGAGCAATAAATTGTATTACGGAAATCAAAATCAAAATTATCAGTACCGGATAAATAAATATTAGGTCAGCACGGATTACCGCACCTTGCGGGGACTGTGTCAATTCCCATACTTGAACTGTTATTTCCCAGATAATATACAATGCAATCATTACCATTGTAATTTTCTGTATAACTGTCCTTTTTTTAATCAATACAATTTAGTTTGATTTTCATGAATGCTGCTCACTGTATATCTGAATGCCGCCGTCGGCAGATATTCCCATAAGGTTTTTTTAAAATTCAATATTTATTTAAAGCGGTATTCTTTATCGGGAAACAAATTCTCAGTTCAGTTTTGATTCTACTAAAACGAAAATGTTTTAGAAGGATTTTTTTTGTCATCAAATATTGCTATGTCTCCGGGTCCGGGTTTGTAATCTGTCGTTTCGAGTAAAGACGGGTTTCCAGGGTAAGAATTATTGTTATGAACAACTTTCCTGTACTTTCCTCCGCTCATCAGATAAAGGACATTCCAGTTATTTTCTTTCTCTTTGGATACGTAAACGGGGGCTTCTGTGACTGTAAATTTACTTATAACATTTTCCTTATTGTCAATTATTAAAAATGTGCATCCGCCACTTCCGCAGAAATACGGAGTAAACAGATGGATAAAATATTCCTGAATACCGTCTCCGTTAATATCAATGGCAAAGTATCGAAATCTCCTGTCATCGGCAGGTATGAATTTTATGTCTTTCTTGAAATAATCATTCGCAAGAAACTTTGCAATTTTCCCGGACATTTGATCATCTGTCGATTGAGGAGCATATGACGAAATATTGCCTGAGCATGATGTCAGAATTACAGCGGTTATTAATACTATAACGCTTTTTATTAAAGTTGTTTTCATTTATCGGGATTTTATAATTTTAAGATTTACAAATATGATTACAAAAAATTTTAAGAAAGTTTAAATGCAACCGGCAGAACTTAATACTGCCGGCTGACATTTTAATATGAAAAAAAATTAAACTTACTTTACCAGCATCATTTTTTTCACAGCAGAATAATTATCTGCATTTAAAGTATAGAAATAAATTCCGCTTGGTAACGAAGAAGCATTAAAATTAATAGTATAATATCCTGCTGTTTTTACCTCATTGACAATTGTTTCTACTTCCTTTCCGGAAATATCAAATAATTTAATGCTTACATTCCCGTCTTTTGGGATATCAAAATTAATTGTTGTTGAAGGATTGAACGGATTCGGATAGTTTTGAGATAGTGCGTATCCTGAAGGTGTTCCGATATTTACTTCATTGTTAAGATTATAGTATTCGAAGTTTCCGTTGAAGTCAATTTGTTTCAATCTGTATTTATAAGTTCCCGTTGACAATCCATTGTCATTGAATGAGTAATTTGTCTGAGTAACCGT
>DAIPYE010000246.1:0-3235 GCA_036782915.1 Bacteroidota bacterium
ATAATAACAGCTTTACCTCCGCCTAGATTTAAACCGGCAACTGCCGCTTTATATGTCATTCCTCTTGATAATCTAAGTACATCTATCAATGCTTCATCATCATTTGCATAATTCCACATTCTTGTACCACCCAGCGCCGGACCTAATGTTGTATTATGAATTCCGATTATTGCTTTTAATCCCAATTCTTTACTTGAACAATAGACTATCTGCTCATGTCCATAGCTTTCTATTAAATCAAAAGCCGGAAAACTTCCTTTTCCCATAATGTTTTTAATTTATTTAGTTTAATAAAATTATTTAGTTGTTAAATCTTCGAACAATTCAGGGTTTAATGCTTTTCTTATATAAATAAAAACATCATCGACTGAAATGTGCGCCATACATTGCGGAACCTGGCAGCCATAATCATGTCCAAGATACAAACAAGGACTGCAAAATTTATCGCTCTGTATTAAAACGGATTTTTTATTATAAGAACCCCATTTAAATGGATTAGTAGGACCGTGTAAACCCATTGTTTTCGTACCTACACAGGATGCAATATGTAGCATTCCTGTATTACTGCATACTATCAGAGTTGCCTTTTGTACCAAAGCCACTACATTATCAAGCTTATACTGACCGGCTGTATTTACTGTGTTTTTATTTATCTTTTCATAAATTTCCCTGCATCTTTCCATTTCATGTTCGGCACCTGTTATTAGAATCCGAATATTATCATCATATTCAACTAGTCTTTTACCAAGATCAATATAATTTTGCACAGCCCACTCTCTTGGCATTCCGTTCTCCCCGCATCCCGGATGCAGACAAATTACTGTTTTTCCGTTTAATTCGTGATTTGCCCAAAACTCATATGCAAAATTATAATCTTCTTTATTTAAAAAGTATTCTAATCTTTTATCCTTATCTGTAAAATTTATTCCTACAGGTATGAGAAGATC
The DNA here is from genome assembly GCA_036782915.1 of Bacteroidota bacterium. Classification (GTDB taxonomy): domain Bacteria; phylum Bacteroidota; class Ignavibacteria; order Tepidaquicellales; family Tepidaquicellaceae; genus JAEUSI01. The sequence goes on from DAIPYE010000246.1 coordinate 948, forward strand.
AAGGAAATTTTCCAGTTCATGCTTATTTCTGAAATGAGGAACTACACTGTCGTACCCAAAATGCTTAAATTGTTTTTCAGTTTTAAATCCGATTGTATAGTCTGATCTTAACAGCATAGTCATTATAGCGTTTATTCTTTCCCACTGGCCAACGTCAATGACAAGTTCATATTTTTCCTTTCTTAATTCTTTAATAAATCTGAAAAATAAAAAAGGATTTCTCAGATAAGAATGTACATTACAATCTATTATTTTACTTACATAAGGTATTTTCTTTATTACGGAATAATTTATCTGAGAGCAAACAAATGTAATTTCTGCATTAGGAAAAGAATTTTTTAATGTTCTTAAAGTTGGAATCAGAAGAATTGAATCCCCTATTGCAGCTAATTTGATTATTAAAATCTTTTTAATATTTTCAATGGGAAGCCTCTTTTTTCTTTTTGTAAGAATAGCCAGGATTATTACCAGCGGAATACCTATGTATTTATCAAACAAACGGAAGATCGCTCTTCTCTTCATCTAAATATTTTCTGAAAATTAAAATTATTTGATAATATACTTAGAAATGAATATATTATCAATATTAAGATTTTATAGAATTGAATAATAAAAGTCTCTCTCAGATCATAGAACTTTCAATAATATCCCGAAAATATTCATATTCACCTTATTCAAATTTTGCAGTCGGGGCAGCATTACTGACCTCAGGCAACAAAATATTCACAGGAACTAATATTGAATGCGCTTCATTTTCACTTTGTATTTGCGCAGAAAGAGTAGCATTTACAAAAGCATTGTCAGAAGGAGTAAAAAAGTTTAAAGCTATTGCAATCTCTTCATCTAATAAAAATATATATACCTACCCCTGCGGTGCCTGCAGACAATTCATGTATGAATTTGAGAAAGATCTTCAAATAGTAATTGTAAAATCAAGATCTGACGTTTTAATAGTTAAGCTTTCCGAGTTAATTCCGGGAGCTTTTGATAAAAATTCCTTAATATAATTTTAAACAATTTAATGAACGAAAATCTTCAGATAAGAACATTTAAAAAAACCGGCCATATTGAAGTTATTTGCGGAAGTATGTTCTCGGGAAAAACAGAGGAGCTGATAAGACGGATAAGAAGGGCTGAAATTGCAAAACAAAGGGTAAAAGTATTTAAGCCTAAAATTGATAACCGATATAGTGAATTTGAGATAGTTTCTCACAATGAACAGTCATATCCTTCGGAAGTAGTTACTGATGCTGAGGAAGTTCTGGAAAAAAGTTTTGATGTGGAAGTGATCGGAATAGACGAAGCGCAATTCTTTGAAAATAATTTAGTGGGTATTTGTCAGCAGTTAGCTGATTCGGGAAGAAGAGTAATTGTTGCAGGACTTGATCAGGATTACAGATCTATTCCATTTGAACCAATGCCTCAAATGCTGGCAATTGCAGAATACATTACCAAAACACTTGCTGTTTGTGTAGTTTGCGGAGCTCCTGCGAACAGGACTCAGAGAATTACAGACAACAATGAAAAAATTCTTGTCGGTGCAATGAATCATTATGAAGCAAGATGCAGACTCCATCATGTGATTAATTCCGAGGATAAGAATTACTAATCTCAGGAATTTTAATATTATTCATAACCTTTTTAAAATTTTAAATTATAATATTACAATGATTTTTATTAATAAAAGCAGCAGATTAAATTTATTTAAAATAATTTTAACTTCAGTACTATTGTTTGCCGTTTCCTGCGGAAAGAAAGAAAATCAGTCACAAAAAATTGAAAACACTACACCGTTAAAAGTCGGACTTGTCTTTGACATTGGAGGCAGAGGTGATAAATCATTTAATGACGCAGCATATAAAGGTCTTGTGGAAGCCAAGGAAAAACTTGGAGTTGATTTTGAAGTTATAGATCCGGGTGACGGCTCAGACAGAGAATCTGCTTTACGAAAACTGGCAAGTAAGAAGGAAATTGGTTTGATATTCGGAGTGGGATTTATATTTACAGATGATATAAATAATATCGCCGGTGAGTTTCCTGACAAAAAATTTGCTTGCATTGACTATTCAGTTGTTTCCGGAAAAAAAATTCCTGATAATATTTCAGCAATAGAATTTAAAGAAGAAGAAGGATCATTCCTTGTGGGAGCAATCGCAGGTTATAATACAAAAACCGGCAAGGTTGGATTTTTAGGTGGGATGGAATCTTCACTTATCAGAAAATTTGAAAACGGGTACATTCAGGGAGTTAAATATGCAAATCCGGAATGTGTGATACTTTCCGGTTAT
>DAIPYE010000247.1:0-3220 GCA_036782915.1 Bacteroidota bacterium
CAGGCATGGGTTTTACACCTCCTGTTTGGGAATATCCTCATTCAGGTTCATTTATGCAATCAATAACCGGTGGTTTTGTTTACAGAGGAAGTGAATTGCCCGAATTATTCGGTAAATATATTTATGCTGATTATATTGACGGCACTATCTGGTCTCTCGATTATGACGGAATAAATCCAACAGTAAATACTCAATTGTTTGATACAAATTTTTATATGGTTTCATTTGGAGTAGATGAACAAAAAGAATTATATGTACTTTCTTATGCTCAGATAAGTCCGGGTCTGGGAAGAATTTATAAACTTGTAAATAAAAATGTAAATAAACTAAGTTTGAAAGTTGCAATTCAGGGTTTTTATGATATTGATAATGATCGTCTAAACATCAGAGATACTTGTTCTGTATATTTACGAACTGATGTTTCACCATATAACATAATAGATTCTTCGAAAACAGTTATAGATTCATTGTCGTTAACCGGGAAATGTTTTTTTAATAATGCACAATCAGGTAATTATTATATTATTATAAAACACCGGAACAGTATGGAAACATGGAGTAGAAGCAGCGGGGATTCTGTCTTAAGAGGAGAAAATAATTATTATGACTTTACAGATAATGTATCAAAAGCTTACGGGAATAATATGGCTTTATGCGAAACAAAATATTGTATATACAGCGGTGATGTGATTCAGGATGGTTTTATTGAGGCTTCGGATCTTAGTATGGTTGAAAACGATGCCTATGAAGCAGTTAATTATTATGTTAATACTGATCTGAACGGAGATTATTTTGTTGACGGTTCTGATATTAGTATTCTGGAAACAAATATATTTAATTCAGTGATGTTGATAACTCCATGAAGTAATATTTGTTTGATATTCAACTATTCTTTCTAATGAACTAACCATGTAAAAAAAATCTGTGAATCAAAGCTGGTCAATAATAATTTTCGGATACAATGAAGAGAAAACAATTGCGAATGAAATTTACAAAGTAAACAATTTTTTCATTGAGAATAATATTAGCAGATCTGAAATAGTTATTGTAGACGACGGCAGCACAGATAACTCTGAACAAATTATCAGAGGTATTTTGAAGTCAAACAAAAATATCAATTATATCAGGCACAAAAAAAACCTTGGAATCGGACCTGCTCTGTTGTCAGGTTATAATAATGCCAGGCATGAAAATTTAGCTGCTATTCCAGCTGACGGACAGTTCGATATAAATGAATTAACACCATTCATTAATTTCCCAGAAAAGCATTTTGTATCTTTTTACAGAAAAGAAATGAATGAATATTCTTTATACAGAAAAATTGTAACGTTCCTGAATAAATCATTCAACCAATATCTGCTTAATCTGAATGTAAAGGATATTAACTGGGTGAAGGCATATAAGAATAATGAATTGAAAGAAATTGAACTTGAATTACAAAGTTCACTAGTTGCAAGTGAGATTTGCGCCAAGTTTTATATCAAAGGTTACAAATCTTTAGAAGCACTTTCTGTATATCACGACAGAACCGCAGGAATAGCAAGAGGTGCATCTTTTAAAACTATATCAAAAGCCATGATGGACCTGTCAAAGCTTTTTGTAATTGTCAGAAAATTTAATAAAACCCAAAGAAAGAATTGAACAGAAGTATTACAAACGCAATCAGATTTTTTCTGGATGAATGTCTGCCGCCGGTAATCAGAGATAATAAATATTTTATCTATCCACTATTTTATTACTGGTATAAAGGTAAGAATGTAAAATTCTATATGAATTTTAAATCAGTTGCATATAATTTATCGGAATCTGAATTTTCAGACGCATACAGAAATCTTGAATGCAGAGCGAATGACAGAGATACAGATCTTAATATGCCTTCAGTAAATTTCATGCTGCAAAATCTGGATAAAAATGCAAAATCATTACTGGATATAGGCTGCGGAAGAGGTTACTGGCTGAATAAAGTTGCGGCTGAAACAAATCTGGAACTGACAGGATGTGATCTGTATGATAATGTAAAACTCGACAGAGGCAAATATATAAAATCGAATATTGAAAACCTGCCTTTTGATGATAACTCGTTTGATATTGTAACCTGCCATCACACCATTGAACATGTCATAAATCCTGAAAAAGCAGTAAGTGAATTAAAAAGAGTTGCAAAAAAACAATTAATACTTGTTACTCCCTGTCAGAGATTTTTCAATTACACTTTAGATCTTCATTTGAATTTTTTTCCTGCTGAATATAATCTGACCAATCTTCTCAGCTTTAAAGATTTCAATTGCAAAAAAGTATCAGGTGACTGGGTTTATATTGGAAACAAAAATCAGTGATTTGATTTTTCACTTAGAATTTGAGAGTTATAAATTTTTTTTTAAATCTCATTTAATTTGATTCTTAACCTGAAAGAACTGATATTTAATCTATGGAAAAGACCAAAGATTACAATGCCTTTGGTGATTTTATTCTGGGGTGTATATTATATTTTCTTCGGAGCAATTATAAATGTTAACTATGGATTTGGATATGACGGTTATTTTTATGGAAAGATCGCATTAAATTTTATTGAACAGGTTTTTGGACACCAGTTAAGCTTTTACCGCATACAGAGAATTCTCCCTTCCTTTATTGTCAGCGCCGCGCTCAGTATTCTTAATATTCACAAGAATACTTTCAATATCATAAAAGCATTTCAGATCCTGAATTTAGTACTATTGATTCTAAGTTCATTTATCTGGATTGAAGTATGCAGACACTACAAGTTAAACTTAAAACTTATATGGATAGGATTTATTCTTTGGTTTCTGAATTTCGGAATTGCCAAATTTACATTTTACTATCCGGTTTTAACTGATACAACTGCATTTTTTCTGGGATTCTGCCTGATGTATTTTCATCTGAAGGACAATCTTACAGGAAAAATTCTGGTTTCACTGCTTGGAGCTTTTACATTTCCTACGATACATTATTTCGGAGCATTGCTTATTGTTTTCCCGATTAATTCAAAAATTGAACCCGACAGCAATATTAAAGAAGGTAGCTCAATAATCAAAAAAGCATTAGCTTTTTTATTTTCAATTCCTTTTCTGCTTATTGCCAATTACTACATCAGGAGTTATTTCCAAACAGGAAGTCTATATCTAATAATCGCTCCTGTAATAGATCAGTTACTTTACATCAGCGCATTTATAAATTTTATTGTAATGTTTTTCTTTTT
>DAIPYE010000248.1:0-3206 GCA_036782915.1 Bacteroidota bacterium
AAATTAATATAATTAGTCCGACCCCTTTGGGTTCGCACGTTTTTTGATTTGTTTTTGTAATTAGTTTATGGATTTTCGTCATGACACTAAAACTTTTCCAAAGATCTTTTTACGATTTTGCGTCAGAATGGAAGTCCTGACGTCACTATTTAAAATGGATTTTAGATAGTAGATTGGAGATCTTAGATTAAAATCTAAAATCACAAATCATAAATCTAAAATCACAATAGTCACCAGTTGATTTTTCGAAGGAAGCGGAAAACTTTGTTACAAAACCGATATTCACTAACAGTTAAATTGTATCTCTTTTCTAATTTCGTTAATTTGCATAAAAATTTTATTTGAATATCTGCGTATTTGCTTCGGGAACAGGGAGTAATTTTGAAGCAATTTTAAAAAGCATTAAGAAGAAGTATCTCAGTTCAAAAGTATTGCTTCTCATTACTAATAATTCTGATTGCGGAGCAGTAAATATTGCAATAAAAAATAAAATTAATACTTTACACATCAGCAGGAAACTTTATCCTACATTATCACAAATAAAATTTTCCGAACTGTATTTATCCGAATTAAAGAAATACGAAATAGATTTTATCGTTCTTGCCGGTTATATGAAAATGCTTCCGGATGATTTAGTGATGAAATATCAGAACAGAATTATAAATATTCACCCTGCTTTACTGCCTTCATTCGGAGGTAAAGGGATGTTTGGGATAAATGTTCACAAAGCAGTTATATCAAGCGGAGTAAAGGTTTCAGGGATAACGATACATTTTGTAAGTGAAAAGTATGACGAAGGAAAAATTATTTTTCAGAAATGCTGTGAAGTGAAATATGGTGATGATGAATATTCTTTGCAGAAGAAAGTTCTTAAGCTTGAACATAAATATTACAGTGAGGTCATAAAGAAGTTTGAAGAAGGGAAGGTTAAGATTGTGGAGGATAAAGTAAAAGTAATTTGAGCAGAGTTTTTACTTCCCAAGGGGCTTGGGAAAGAGGAACAAGCTGGAAAAGCAAGAGGTGCTATATGTTACTTCAGTAAATTATATAAAACAGAAATTTTAAATTAAGAATTGAATTGATCAGAAGAGCTTTAATAAGTGTTTATAAAAAAGATGGTATAACAGAGTTTGCAAAAGAATTAGTCAAATCCGGATTTGAGATCATATCAACAGGCGGTACTTACAAACTTCTCAAAGAAAACAATATCCCGGTTAAATCAGTGGAAGACATTACTGGTTTCCCTGAAGTTTTAAACGGAAGAGTAAAGACACTTCATCCACATATCTTTGCAGGCATTCTGGCTGACAGAGATAATCCTGAACATATAAATGAATTAGCAAAACATAAAATAAATACAATAGATCTTGTAATTGTAAATCTTTATCCTTTTGAAGAAACTATTTCTAAAAAAGGAGTTACAGTTGCTGAAGCTATTGAGCAGATTGATATTGGCGGTGTTTCGCTGATCCGCGCTGCTGCAAAAAATTTCAAAGATGTGAATGTGCTTGTTGATTCAGATCAGTATATAGAATATTTAAGCATTCTTCATTCATCAGAAAATAATATACCAAAAGAATATTCGCAAAGACTTGCAGAGAAAGCATTTAAGGCAACTTCAGAATATGATAAGAATATTCAGAATTATCTTAATAGTCCGGAAAAAATTAATGTATCAGAAATTCCGGATGAAAATTTAAAAGCTGAATTTCCGGATGTAAAGAATTCTGTTTTTGAAAATTTAAGATACGGTGAAAATCCGCATCAGAAAGCAGTTCTGATAAAAGAAAATTTCGATGAGATCTTTCAGGTAATTCACGGAAAAGAATTATCGTACAATAATCTGCTTGATATTGACGCTGCATACAACTTAATTTCCGAATTCAGGGACGAAAAACCTGCATGCGCCATAATTAAACACGGAAATCCCAGCGGTGTTGCGATCTCAGATGAGCTGATTAATGCTTATAATGAGGCATTTTCAACTGACACAGTTTCGCCATTTGGGGGAATAATTATAATAAATAAAAAATTAGACTTTAAAACTTCATTAGATATTGATAAATTGTTTTCCGAGATAATTTTAGCGCCTGATTATGATGAAGATGCCCTGGAATTATTGAAAAAGAAGAAAAACAGGAGATTGCTGAGATTTAATTTCTTAGAGGAAAAATTTGATTTCAGAAAGATCAGAGGAGGAGTTTTATTTCAGGAAAAAGATAATTATGATGTCGGCATCAGTGATCTGAAAATTGTCACAAAAAGAATTCCCGTTAATGAAGAAATAAAAGATATGCTCTTTGCCTTTAAAATTGCAAAACATACAAAGTCTAATGCGATTGTTTTTGCAAAGAATAACAAGACACTTGCGATCGGAGGAGGTCAGCCTTCCAGAATAGATTCTACCCGTATTGCAATTTCCAAAGCGAAAAATTTTAATCAGGAATTAGAGGGAAGCGTGAGCGCATCGGATGCATTTTTTCCGTTTGCAGACGGATTGATAGAAATTGCAAAAGCAGGAGCAACGTGTGTGATCCAACCGGGCGGATCCGTGAGAGATGATGAAGTAATAAAAGCCGCAGATGATCATGGTCTTGCAATGGCATTTACAGGGATAAGACATTTTAAACATTAATAAAAATATTAAAAAGTAATTTTAAACTTAAAGAATCATAAGGAATATTAAATGCCACTATTTGGAATGTTTTCCAACGACATAGCAATTGATCTGGGAACTGCGAACACATTGATTTATATGAAAGGAAAAGGAATCGTACTCAATGAACCTTCTATTGTAACCTACGATGTAAGCTCAAGAAAAATCATAGCCATCGGCGAAGAATCAAAAAAGATGATGGGTAAAGTTCATAAAGAACTTGCAACCATCCGTCCAATGAAAGACGGTGTTATAGCTGATTTTGAAATTGCCGAAGGAATGATAAAAGAGTTTATTAAAAAGATAAGTTCGAGCTGGATGCCTGCCAGAAGAATTGTGATATGCGTACCGAGCGGAATTACTGAAGTAGAGAAAAGAGCGGTAAGAGATACAGCCGAGCATGCCGGAGCTAAAGAAGTTTATCTTATTTCAGAACCAATGGCAGCTGCAATAGGTATCGGTCTTGATGTAATGGCTCCTTACGGGAATATGATCGTTGATATCGGCGGCGGTACAACCGAGATAGCTATCATTTCACTTTCGGGAATTG
>DAIPYE010000249.1:0-3186 GCA_036782915.1 Bacteroidota bacterium
AACGCTTCCACATATTTCCCTGCAAATCCCGGGTATAAATGGTATTATAAAAATACTCCGCTCGATTCACTGAATAATCCGCAGAATAATCTCTCAACGTACAGAATTGATTCATTTGCAGTTAATCAGAATTATCAGGGTTTGCCGGCAAGTCTGTTGCTTTCAAAGTCCGGGCTGACAAGCATTTTTCAGAATGCGCCTTATACAGATTCAAATCATTATAATTTCCAGTCGACAAATGCGTATTACTATTTGAATTTACTGAATCTGATCGGTACAATTCCGGGAATTGACTCTATTGCTTTTATTGCTTTTCTGAGATCATTTGAAACATGGTATAATACTTACAGATTTTCACAGACTGTAAATACTAATTATACAATTTTCACAAGAGACACGACGATCACAATTGATACACTCACTCTTCCGCTAAGATTATCAGCTGTCGGTAGGCGTTATAATGATCAGACAATTTCAACCATCAACGGAAATGTTCTGGCAAAAAAGTTTTTAATTACTTTTAATCTCAGTTACCTTCTTACTATTCCCCCGCTGCCGCCGATACCCGTTCCGCTGATAGTTCGTCCTGATACTACTTACATTGCCTCGGGCATATGGATAGTGAAAGATGTTATACCGTCTGTGAATGTAGATCTTTCTTCATTAGGATTTCCAATCTCTTTTTCAATACCGGGAAGTTTAACCGAGCTGACATCAAATACTGTCGGAATAAATTCTCCTTCAAATAATATTTCAAATGATTTTTATTTGTCACAGAATTTTCCTAATCCATTCAACCCTACAACAACAATCACTTACCGCTTAGGAAATTTAAATTTTGTTTCAATGAAAGTATTTGACATACAGGGAAAAGAAATTGCAACTTTAGTTAATGAAAAGCAAAATGCGGGAAGCTATTCGGTTGAGTTCAACGGCGAAGATCTCCCGAGCGGAGTTTATTATTATAAACTGGAAGCTGGGAATTTTTCACAGACAAATAAAATGCTTTTAATCAAATAGATAAAATAATTTCAGAGTAAATATTTTTTTTCTGAATGACTTCCCTAACTTTGTTTTGATTTATTGGCTGAGTTTTGTTTATTAAAATTAGTTTTATTATTTTAATAAACTTTGTTTCCATTAACTTAATAAAAGGAATAATGGAATATGGAAAAATATTTAGAATCTGTCCCAAAGAACACTTCTTCAGTTAAAACTAAAATAGAATTCCAGTCCCGCAAGCGCTGGTACAACTGCGTCAAAAGCCAGATAGTCGAACCACTCAGATATTACAAACCGGCTTCATTAAGCGAACTTACTGAAATAATCAGATATGCCGGCGAAAAAGGATTCCGTGTAAAAGCTGTCGGCTCCGGACATTCCTTTTCACCCATAATGCAAACTACAGATTTCCTTATCAATTGCCATTCAATGAATAAAATTATTGAACTTGATAAAAATATTCTCAAGACTGATTCCTATTTTAAAGAAAAGCAAATTGAATTTAAACATATTGCTCATGTCGAAAACGGCATAAGCATAAAAGAGCTGAATAACTTTCTCGACACAAAAGATCTTGCATTGATCAATATGGGAGGTTTTGATGCGCAGACAATTGCAGGTGTGATTTCAACTTCAACTCACGGAACCGGAATTACGCTGGGACCAATTGCAAGTTCGGTATTATCAATTATTCTTGTCGGTGAATCAGGGAAGATATTCAGGATCGAACCTGAAGACGGAATTTCAGATCCGGAAAAGTACAGACAGAAATATCCCGACAATACATTGATCCAGGAAAATGACTTCTTTAATGCAGTGCTTGTGAATATGGGATGCATGGGAGTAATATATTCTGTGATAATGAAAGTTACTGACAGTTATCTGCTCGAAGAAAAACGCGAAGGTAATGTGAATGAAATGAAATGGAGTTATTTAAAAGAGGTATTGAGGAAAAAGGAAATTATAAAACTTCATCGTCATTTTGAGGTCTGGGTAAATCCCTATAAAATTGACGGTGACAATAACTGTCTGATCACAACCAAGGATATTTATACTGGAGAAACTGAAGGATTAACTTTATCCAGAAGAGTTCGGAATATATTTTCTGAATTCTTTGCAGCGTCATTTGAGATTGTCATCAGATATTATTTCAAATTATTTTATTCACATGCGCCACAGATCCTGAGATACAGTATGCGGGGAGTTATTGACAAAGACGGATACATAAATAAAAGTTATAAGGTCCTTCATCTGGGAGCTGCAAACAAGATCAAGAGTTTCTCAAGTGAATACGCAGTATCTTTGGAAGACGATAAATTTATAAAAGCAGTTGATATAATTTTAGAACAGGCAGAAAGATTAAAAGATGAAGGAAATATTTACCATACTGTGCCGATATCTCTTCGATTCGTGAAAAGGTGTGATGCATTCTTTTCAATGATGCATGGTGAAGATAAATGTTTAATTGAAGTTCCGATGCTGAAATGGACCTACGGAGGATTTCAGATCCTTTCAAATATTGAAAAGGAACTGATCCGACTTGGCGCGAGACCGCATTGGGGTCAGTATAATGAACTTTCCGGGAACAACGATCTTATCAGAACGCTTTATCCGGAATATGATAAATGGATCGCCGTATTCAATATTCTAAATAAGAACGGTACTTTCGATAATGATTTTACCGACACCTGTGGGTTCAGCAAAATTAAATTCTGAAATTAAATTTTATCATTATGAATTCACACAATGATCAGTCAAATTCAGAGCAAATAGCAGATCCAAAAATATCAGATGTATTGAAACTGATATGGTCAACTTTAAAAACTTTTTACAATGAAAGACCGGGACAGATAATCGGATCGGCTTTTCTCTTAATAATGATTTGGGGTTATCACGGAAACCTAGAATTATTAAAATTAGTAATTCCCGATTGGAGTGATCCGGGAGTTGACATTGGAAAGAGAGTTCCAATACTATCTTTTGCACCCTGGGACAGAGAATTAATTTCATTCTGGGGCGGAGCAGCTTTACTGGTATTTATTCCAATGCTGATCATCAAATTCGGCTTCAAACAAAAACTTTCCGACTACGGACTCGGACTTCCGCCAAAAGGTAAAAGAGCTTTTGCAGTTACAGTATTTTTTACATTAACACTTTTGTGTCTAATCCCCTTTTACATCGGTG
>DAIPYE010000250.1:0-3093 GCA_036782915.1 Bacteroidota bacterium
ATCGGGAAATTTATATTACCCGTTACTATTTACACATTACATTTTTTATACCCATTAATTGTATACAATTTGATTTGAATTTCAGCTAATGGAAAATTATGAGTGTGGATATATTCCCTTCTGTTTGAAATTCGGGGAAAAAATCCTCACTTTAGGGATTTGAGAAAGTTTAAAATTTATACAAAGATTTTTTAATAAAGGAAAAAAAGCGGAAATGGATCTTACTTAATTAAATATTCAACAAAAAAAATCCGGGTATTATACCCGGATTTATGAATAAGTAATTCTTTTAAATCAGTTGTTCTTATTTGATGACAACCATTTTATTTACAGCTGTGTTTATGCCTGTTATCAATTTATAATAATAAACACCGCTTGAAAGATTAGATGCATTGAAGTTTTCAGTATAATATCCTGCGGCTCTGAATTCATTTACTAAAGTCGCAACTTCCCTTCCATTCATATCATAGATCTTCATTGTCACATTTCCACTGTAAGGAATTGCAAAATCGATCTTTGTTTCAGGATTGAAAGGATTTGGATAGTTTTGAGACAAACTGAAATTTTCAGGAACACCAACAAATACATTATTTTCAAGTTCGTGGTAAGCAAAATTTCCGTTAAAATCTAATTGTTTCAATCTGTAACCGTAACTTCCGGAACTCAGATTATTATCTGTAAATGTATAGCTGGCAGCAGCATTTAAGCCCTGTACAAATCCTACTTTACTCCATGATCCATCAGTTTTTCTTTCAATTTCAAAACCGGAATTATTAAGCTCGGATGATGTTGACCAGTTCAATGTAACATTTCTGTTATTGACTGAAGAAACAAAAGAGCTCATTTCAACAGGAAGCGGTTTTTGATACTGAGTTATACATAATGCGAAATTTGGAAATGGCTGACATTCATCTTCACATTCAAATGTAATTCTTTCATTTAAGCAAGTAACCCAGCAATTCAAATTGTAAATTGAATCCTGAGGCAACGGATACGGACGCCAGCATGCATAAGCATTTCCATCAGGAATACAATTATCAGCTGGTTTAGGGATCATTGTATATTTTACAACTACAGAATCAGCATAGGTATTTGGAACATACCCCAAAGGATATACATAATCTGATCTGAAATCCTGACATTGCACTGTATCCCAGTTAATTACCGGTTTTTTTACACTGACACGGTCTGTACCTGATTCATAGTATGCGACATAGAATTCCAGTACCCATGGATTACAAGGGTCAACTAAATTTAAATTATTAATAAAACATCCATTCACTGCATAGGAGACATAAGGCGGATAAACATAGGTATATCTTGCCTGCATACCCGGAGGTCCTCCCGGAAAATCAAGCATTTGTATTTTAGGTGGTGTTGGATTGCATTGACTTACTCCATTGGTAAATGTAAATGCGGAAATGAGGATGATTAAAAACGCTGCTAACGAAAATTTGAAAATTGTTTTCATTTTTGAACTCCTTGTTATTTTTAAGTTAATAAATATCCAATCATTTTAAACAAAAAAAATTCAATGATCTTATTGATTGGGTTTTAAAATCATTGAATGAAACTTCTTAATTTCAATACTTTACCCTCCCTTCAATTTTTAATTTTCAATCTTTATTGCTTCAAGATTTTTTATTGCGTTACATAAAAGGAATAATAAAATTTATTATCAAGCTATAAATTTTTCATTTATTTATTTTTTTTTAAAGTATACTAAAATAAAATTTGTATACTATTTCCACAGCTTTTTATTCTATTTTGAATAACCAACATTATTTTTATTTTACCAGCAACATTCTTTTGGTTTCTTTGAAATCACCTGAGATAATTGAATAGTAATAAACTCCGCTTGATAAAGCTGAAGCATCATACTTATAACTATAAGTTCCAGGAAGTAAAGCGGAGTTTACGACTGTTGTAACTTCATTACCAAGAATATCATAAATTTTCAAAGAAACAAATCCCGGTTTACTGATACCGAATTTCAGTTCTGTGACAGGATTAAATGGGTTTGGATAATTCTGGCTTAAATTATAATCTGTAGCTTCTGAACTTAACGGGGAAATTTCTGTTGCAAGTTTAACGATTATTTTTTTACTGACCGCCCAGTTCCAGTCATCTCCGCTTGTACCGCCGTCACTGTTTGTAGCAAGTCCGGTAGCCCAGAGTGTATCTTCAGCGGGAATCGCAGGAGCAGTATAATTGAAAAGAACAGTAACAGTTCCTCCTGACATTGGAATGTTATCATTCTGCGTAAGCTCACCGCTTGCAAGATGAATATTAGTTGATACAGGTGCAAGCACTCCTTTTCGTGTTGCAATATCAAGACCTGCCCCTGTTTTGGAAGGCTTTGAAATTGTAAGCGAGAATTGTTTTGTTTGACCTGCTGTAACTGTATCGGGTCCTGCTATTAAAACCGAAACATCGAGAGTTGCAGATGATCCGTGACATCCGCCGCAGCCTGATGTGGATGTTTTCTTTGTTCTGCCTGTTCTGCCGTCAATACTTGCCTGAAGAATTACACTGATTGAAAAGAATAGTATAAAAATTGAAATTGTAAAGAATGTAATTTTTAATTTTTTCATGATCGTTTTATTTATTGTTTATTTAAAATTAATGAATTGGTCTTACTTTGAATGTGCTTCAGTTCATAAAATTGAAAACACTTTTATTATTTCTGGAGAATAAAATATAAATTGAAATTTCTAAAAAACCTGTTAATTAAAAAAAGAAGATCTGATATAAATAATCAGATAAATTTATTATCTGACAAGAAGCATTTTAATTGTTTCCATATAATTTCCCGAGATGAGTTTGCAGAAATATACTCCGCTTGAAACATTGTTGCCGGAATTATCTGCAGAGTTCCAGTCGAATGAATAAGTTCCGGGATTCAATTTTTGTCCGGCTAAAGAATATATTTCCTTACCTGAATTATCATAAATTTTCAATGATACAAAATCAGCTTTCGGCACTGCAAATTTTATTTTAGTGGACGGATTAAACGGATTCGGATAATTCTGAAAAAGTTTGAAATCTTCCGGTATTGTATTACTTATCTCATTTATACCGATTGGATCAGTA
>DAIPYE010000251.1:0-2923 GCA_036782915.1 Bacteroidota bacterium
AAAAAGGAATGGATATTCTTGATTCGGAGATTGACAAATTTGTAAATTCATTCAAAAAGTCTAATCCTGAATTTTATACAAGCTATTATTCCGTCCGCTCCATAAAAAATCTGGGTGTCCGGCATAAACAGGCTCCGGATAATCAGAATGTTCAAAAGTAATCAATTCTCCTAAGTCCCTTCTTTTCTTTTTAGAGAGAGTCTCAAAACTAGAGAAAACATTAATACTGCTTACAAAGCCCCGGCTTTGTAAACTAGAATTAAACTTTCCCAAGCTGGGGCTTGGGAAAGAGAGGGGTTTTGAAATTCACTTAGTCGCCCTTTCAACTTTCCCAAGCCAGCTTGGGAAAGAGAGGGGTTTTGAAGCCAGGAAAGATGTATAAAAACAAAAGACTTACTTCTAAGTTTCGAAGACTCGGAGTTAAAAACCTTTATAATATGATACTTTGAGCCTTCGCGTCTTAGAGGTTAATCTTTCAAATCCGCAATCTCACACTCTACAGGGTTTGGAAAAGAAACAAAAAGCAAACGTTTTAGACAGATCCGATTGATTCTGTTTAAATGACAAAATTTTACATTAAAAAATTATTCCCAATTTACTATTTTACACATAAATCAAAACTAGAAATTGAATAATCCCGAAAACATAAAAGAATTAAAGATACATTCTAATCCCCTGCTCAGATGGATACTTATAATCAGCGGAGTACTGTTAGTCGGGATTGGAATCCTTGGAATGTTCCTTCCGATCTTGCCGACAACAGTTTTTTTCCTTCTTGCAGCATGGTGCTTTGCCAGAAGTTCAGAAAAGTTTTATAAATGGCTTCACGAAAACAGGTTATTCGGCAAGTATCTTTCGAATTACAGCCGCGGGAACGGAATGACTTTGAAATCCAAAGCATTCTCTTTGTCTGTATTGTGGCTGGGAATAGGTTACTCGTCAATCTTTGCAACAAGTTTACTTTACGTCAGAATTTTATTACTGCTCATTGCAGTCGCCGTAACATGGCATATACTCGCCATTAAAACTTTCCGTGAGTAATGAAATTTCATTTCAATAATTCCTTCAACTCTCATTTAATATTACAATTTTGTCAGAGAAAAATAATTTAAATTCAATCAGGCGGCTGCCGATGGTTAACTGGTTTGACATTGGTCAGCTTGCCAGAACAGGATTGAAAGTTGTTTTTTCGACAATAATCGGACAGCAGTCTGATAAAAGACTTATACAAGCGCTTGCATCCAGCAGAAAAGAATTTTTTGATTATACATTTTACAGTAAAGAAATTAACGGAAAAGTTATTACCGATATTGATTTTCCCAGAAAGGAAATATGGATCGATTACATTGCTGATACAGGAGATGGGTGGAATTCTACTTACGCTGTCGCTTATTACGCTTCAAATCCCGAACTTGAATTAAAATTTGAAAATAAAACTTTTGAAACAAACCGCGGTGAAATTCTGATCTTCGGAGGAGATGAGGTTTATCCGACACCAAGCAAAAATAATTACAAAGAACGGCTTGAAGTTCCGTTTGAAACTGCTTTCGGAGATGATGAACCGGAACGAAAACCTCATGTGTTTGCAATTCCCGGTAATCATGACTGGTATGACGGACTTGCAGCATTCACAAGATTATTCTGTTCGGATCTTGACCGGAAATTTGCGGGATGGATCACCCGGCAAAAGAGAAGTTACTTTGCATTGAAGCTTCCCGGCAACTGGTGGCTGCTCGGTTCGGACGGACAATTGCAATCGGATATTGATACACCGCAGATCGAATATTTCAGATCAGTTTGTGATAAACACATGAAGGAAGGAGACCGTGTACTGCTTTGCATATCACAACCCAACTGGATATTTGCGGCGAAATATAAAAAATTCGGTGACATTTACGATGAAAGCGATCTGCTTTATCTGCAGAATGAGATACTTTCTAAAAAGAATATTGATGTAAAAGTTTTTCTCGCCGGAGATCTTCATCATTACAGGAGACATGAAGAGTTAAAAGCAAAAGATCCCGAAGCGAAAGTTCAGAAGATCACTGCAGGCGGTGGCGGAGCGTTTATGCATCCTACACATGATGCTGATGTTAAGTTCATTTCAGAAGATTACGGAACAGGCAAAAAATCCCGGCGGAAATTTGAATTGCAAAAATGTTTCCCCGATGAGAAAACTTCAAAGAATCTCACTTACAGAGATCTTTTGTTTTTATTTTTAAATCCCGGATTCGGAATAGTAACAGGAATATTATATATGCTGACAGCATGGATGGTAAGCACTACAATTGATTTCAAAACCTTTGAAAATCCGGGCGGTGTTTATGAATCGGTCATTGTTGCTTTTAAGCTGACTTTGTTTGCGTTTATTCATAACCCGTTTGTTGCGATATGGATAGGAATAGTACTAATGGCATTCATAATTTTTACCGATACACATTCTAAAATTTACAAATATCTCGGAGGGTTTCTTCATTGCTGGGCGCATTTCTCTGCAGTTTTTTATGTCGGATGGGCTGCAGCAATCTTATCACTGAAGATCTTTGGTGACAATATGACACCGGCATTATTATTTAGCCTGATACTGATATTTGCGGCAGGATGGATCGTCGGCTCAACAATAATGGGGATATACCTGTTTATTTCACAATATTTTTTCGGAAGACATAATGAAGAATCATTCTCTGCATTGAAAATACAGGACTATAAGAATTTTCTCAGAATGCACATTGCTGCAGACGGAACATTGACCATTTATCCGATAAAAATAGAAAAATGTCCCCGGAAATGGAGAAACAGAAGATCGGATGAGAAGGATAAAATTAAATCATTTGTAGTTCCGATGAACGGATCCGGAGCAGAACTGATTGAAGAGCCGATAATACTTAAAGCTGAAAAAAAATTTGTATAAACTAATAATCTT
>DAIPYE010000252.1:0-2855 GCA_036782915.1 Bacteroidota bacterium
TGTCAATACTGATTTCAGCATCAACTTTTTCAAGATAAAAGAAATTTATAAAATTATTCAGAAACATTATTATCAGAACAGAAAGGGTAAAGACAGAAACAGCTTCAATCATTGATATTGCGCGAATGTAGATTTATGGTAAAATAATTTGATTATTTTTATGTGAAATAAAGTTATAGTCAGATGTGAATGAACATAAAAATTTGAATAAACTTAAATTCTGTTTTCTCAATTATTTTTAAAAACAGAGTTTAATTTTTAATACTGAATTTTATATCCCAGTGCTTTTCCGGAACCTCTCCGGTCTGAATATCCTGTCATTCTCCCGTCTTCTGTAAATAAAATTGCATCAATTCTTCCAAAATCATTTATATCCTTAATTGAATAACCCATATTCTGAAGCTTCAGTAATCTTGATTTGTTCAATAATCCGTTTTCAACCTGAATCTCATCAGGAAGCCACTGATGATGAAATCTGGGGGAATTAACAGCTTCTTCAAGTGTCATGTCGTAATCAACAATATTTATAATTGTCTGAAGTACTGAAGTAATTATCCTTCCGCCTCCGGGTGAACCGACAATTAAGAATGGTTTATTATCTTTAAAAATCAGAGTCGGCGTCATAGAGCTGAGCATTCTTTTTTCAGGTTGAATAGAATTCGCTTCACTTCCTACCAATCCGTATAGATTAGGAATTCCCGGTTTCGAAACAAAATCATCCATTTCATTATTAAGAAAAAATCCTGCCCCTTTCACAACAACTTTATTTCCAAAAACATCATTGAGTGTCGTCGTTACTGAAACCATATTTCCTTTATTATCCGCAATGCTGTAATGTGTGGTCTGATCGCTTTCACGGTAATATGCATCTCCGTGCTTGACTTCATTGCTCGATGAGGCAATCCCGGTTTTAAAATCACTCATCCTTCTTTCTGCATACACTTTTGAAGTTAAAATATCAGCCGGAACATTTACAAAATCAGCGTCTCCCATGAATTCACTTCTGTCAGCATAAACTCTCCGCATTGCCTCTGTCATTATGTTAATGTTTTCTGCGCTTCTGTAACCATTACTTCTCAGATCAAAATTTTCAAGAATATTCAGAAGGTAAATCAGACTTATTCCCCCGCTGCTTGGAGGTCCCATTGAAATAATTTCATAACCGCGGTAAGTTCCTTTTAATACATTTCTTTCTTTAGCTTCATAAACTAAAAGATCTTCATAGGAAATTATTCCGTTTGAATTATTCATTTCATTGACTATGAGTTCAGCAGTCTCACCAAAATAAAATCCCTCTTTTCCGTAATCTCTGATTCTTCTTAAAGTATTTGCAAGATCTTTTTGAATTAATCTGTCACCTTCTTTGAAACTTCCACCGAAAATTTCCATTGTCTCCGGATATTTCACAAAATCTTTCTGATATGAATTTAGATTATCTGCTAACTGTTGATTAACAAAAAACCCGGTATCAGCAATATTTATTGCATAATCAATAACATCGCTTCTCTGAAGACTTCCGTATTTTTCATGTGAATACAACATTCCCGCGACTGATCCGGGAACTCCTGCTGCAAGATTTCCTATAGTACTGAGATTTAAAACAACATTTCCGTTCGAATCCAGATACATATCCCTGTCAGCAAGCAAAGGAGCTTTCTCTCTGTAATCAATTGAAGTATTTGTCCCGTCGCTTAAATGAATTACCATAAACCCGCCGCCGCCGAGATTTCCCGCCTGCGGATAAACAACAGCAAGGGCAAATCCTGTACCGACTGCCGCATCAATAGCATTTCCGCCTTTTTTTAAAATATCAATTCCGACCTGAGATGCGATCTCACTGGATGAACTTACAACTCCATTTTCAAAATATTGAATCTGCGCAAACAGATTTCCGCTTATTTGAATTAATATTAAAATTGAAAAAGCGATTAATTTAAATGCTTTCATAATTTTTTATGTATTCCAGTCTCTGTTGTATCTGAAATCAACATTTACGGTTCTGTTTGAAATTTTTGCGATAATTGGCGTTAGTCTTTTGAACTGGCTTTTTATAATTAAGGAATTTACTCTGTCCGTAAATTTTTTATCAAAGCCCGATTTAAGTAATTCCTCATCGGATTTTCGTTCATCAATTTTATTAAAAAGATATTTATCGACTTTCTCATAGGTAAATCCAAATTCATCTTCATCAGTCTGACCTTCCCATAGATCAGCAGACGGCTTTTTTTCAATAATACTTTCCGGAACTCCGATATATTTTGCAAGTTCGATAAGCTGAGTTTTATAAAGATCGCCGATTGGATTAATTGCGCAGGCAGAATCGCCGAAAATGGTTGAATAACCGAGCAGAATCTCAGTTTTATTGCTGGTTCCGATTACCAGGGCATTTTCTTTCGCAGATTCATCATACAAAAGTATCATTCTGACCCGTGCCATTATATTTCCAAGTCTTACCTTTGTAATATTTTTATCATTTACAGCTTTTTCAAAAGAATCCACCATTTCAGTAATTTCAATTTTTTTCCAATTTGGTTGAAGATCGTCAATCACTTTCATGGCATCAGTTATACTTTCTTTACTGCTGGATTTATAAGGCATTAAAATACAGGTCACATTTTCTTTTCCCAGAGCTTTTACTGATAAATAAGCTGAAACTGCGGAATCTATACCTCCGGATAAACCAATTACAGCCTTCTTTATTCCGATCCTGAATAACTCATTCCTTATAAACTCAATAAGTATCTTTACTGCAAATTCATTTGAAAATTTCATAAAAAAAATAAATTATATAAAAAAAGCCGATCCAAATAGATGAACCGGCTTGAAATAATATCTTTTCGAATGTTACTTTGAAA
>DAIPYE010000253.1:0-2783 GCA_036782915.1 Bacteroidota bacterium
GAATGTATTTTTATCCAGCATACCTTTTACACTACCGGCTGTTTCATATGGCGGAAGTATATTTTTAAGTAAAACTAATACCTGCGGACTTTTTTCCAATTGTCCGGTTGCCGGATTGTATAATCCTTCGGGAATTGCTCTGATTTTTACCTGTACATATTTCAGGTTATTATCAGTTATTCTGTTTCCGGAATTATCCGGGAACTGTGAATCTTTAACTGTCTGTGCATTTGCCGGGGCAATATTCAGCATTATTACCATTAATATTATGATTACCTCCGCCAGATGTTTTTTCAGGTTATTTATTTGCGTTTTCATGATTTTTTTCTCCTTAATGTTAAATTTTATTGCTTTTCCTTTTTACTTCTTTTTGATGTTCTTTCAAAACAATTCATTCAGGTAATTTTTACAGGAAACTGTCAAATACCTGACATTTACCTGAATGAGAATCCGGATTGATCCGAAGCTTTCATTATATTAAAACTTACAAGTCTTTTAAACTTATTTGATTTGAAAAGAACATCTAAGGACTTTACTCCTTATAAATGCTGAGTAAAATTACAGTTAATCTTTGTATGATTTGTCAAAATATTGTCCATTTTTTGTCAAAGTTTTGTCAAATTTTATTCAGGATTGAAATACAGAAACAGGAAAGAATAAATTGAGAAAGAATAAATTCAGATAACTGAAATCAATTATCTTATTCTTGATTTTGTGAAATTTAAATCTTCGGGGCTTCGCTTGGGCAAGGAGTCTTATAGGATTATTATTTCTTTGCTGAAACAGAATGTAAATTAATTATAAAATCAGTTATGTCTTAATATTAAGTTCAAAATACCTGGATGGTAAAATCATTATGGCTTTTCAAGCTTGAATGCAACTGAATACGGGCGGAGCTGTGAATTTTTCAATCCTTTCGGAGTTTTTGCAAGATGATATCTCTCCGGAGCGATCCTTGGCTCTTCAAAATCCACAACATTGAATCCTGCTTTTCTGAATGCTTTCCAGTAATCTGATAAAGGCCTGTGAAACCAAATGAAGCTTTCTTTAAAATGCGCCCACGGAGGGTCTGTTCTTTTGGATGCAGTGAAGTATGGGAATTCCCAGAAGTATGTAACATTATCATTTGTTTCTGAAACTTCAGTCTTTGCCTGATTAAAACACGGATGAGAGAATATCGCTATGGCATTCCCCTTTTGTTTTAAAACTCTGTAAAATTCATCTAATGCTTTCTGAAGTTCAGGAGTATCCATCAAAACATAATTGGAAATCACTATATCGAATTGATCTGACTGGATATTCGAAAGATCAGAAATTGAATATGTATGAAACTGAATTTGCGGATTATTCTTTTGCGCGATCTCAATCATTTTTTCCGAAATATCCACACCGGTAACATTTGCGCCTTTCTCCCAAAGTTTATTCGAAAGATATCCGCTCCCGCATCCGGCATCTAGAACATTCAGATCCTTAACATCACCGGCGAATTCCCAGAGGACAGGATCTGAATTTAATCTGCGGTTATTGTCTCCGTCCTTTCCAACCTGAATTTCCCAGTCGGTTGCTAATTTATCCCAGAGATTTTTAAGCTCATTTATTTTATCCTCATTTTCCATTTTAATTTTTGTATCTAGATAATGTTACTCAAGTTGACCGCTTATAATTTTTAAAATTATTTTTTGCCACAAATTTCACGGAATTCAATAAAGGTTTGTTCTTAGAATTATTCTATAAAATTCGTGTTAATTCGGGCAATTAGCGGCTGATCTTTTGATCTTAGTTTGAGTCGGGCAACTTAAAAAATTTTAATGAAATTTTATACAGCTCATTTTATTTGCTGGCCGATGAACATTAGAGTTTCTGTCTGCGGAATTTCTATATGAACTTCCCGCATTCCGTATTCCCTGTCAAATGGTTCCCTGTGTTTTATTCCGACAAGCTTTTCCTTCATACTGTTCCAAACTTTGTCAATGTCATCAACCTCCATGTAAAATTCCATTTCCCCGATCTCATATCCTGCAGGAAGTATATGCAGTGTCAAATCATCTTTATAAAGGATCGCATATGTTTCAGTGTCCATGTGAATTTTAAATTCTAGTATGTTTTGAAAAAACGAAATCGTTTCCTTCATATCATAAGAAGGAATCATCGGGCTTATGTGTAGTGCTTTATACATTATTGTAATTTTAATTTTTTGAAATAATTAAATCTTAACTTTATTCGCTAAGAAATTTCACTATAAACTTACTTTCGTCCGGGAAACCCAGTCTGGCGCATCATTAATTTTCTGCCTCAATAACTGGTTCAGTTGCGCAGTATGATGCTGCACGTGACGCATATTGTATATAAGTATTTCAAATATACTGTAATCTCTGTACTTATTTTTCCAGCGCATTTCGGCACTGTCAGAACTCAGTCCGGCTATAAGATCATGGCATTTATCATAGCAGAATCTGAGATAAGTAAGTAATTCTTCTTTAGTGTAAACACGTTCAGGCAATTCACCGTCGGGGTTGAATTCGGACAGAGTAAATGGAGACGGCGGTTTGAAATTATCCGGATCGGTTGTCAGATAATAATCAAGAAAAAACAGAGTATGATATGCATTATACCAGAACAATTCAGATTTCCATAACTCCTCCGGGCATAATGCAATTGCATTTTCGAACATATCTATGGAAGCTCCGAACTGTTTCCATAATGATTCTTTTATAGCTGTATCCATTATTATAAAATTTTATATTTTAAAAAGATTCAGTTAACTATGGAATGCTTATTTGTAG
>DAIPYE010000254.1:0-2524 GCA_036782915.1 Bacteroidota bacterium
GAGTTTTGATTGAATTTCAGCAGATAACTAAATTTATACTTTTCCCTATGTACATAAAATCATTTTATGATATAAATCATACTTCAAGAAATATAATCTCTGTATTTTTGTATAAGAAACATTTGAAAATATTTAATAACTAAAAGCAAAATGGACTTCAAAACAATAATAGAACCGTTTAAAATTAAATCTGTAGAACCGATCAGCGTTACTACTGAAGAACAAAGAATCAAATATCTGAAAGAAGCTCACAATAATCCATTTCAACTGCATTCTGAATATGTGTTGATTGATCTGCTTACTGACAGCGGAACATCGGCAATGAGTTCAAAGCAATGGGCAGGAATTCTTGACGGTGACGAAGCTTATGCAGGTTCAAACAGCTGGCTGAAAATGGAAGCTGAAATAAAAGATCTGACGGGATTTGAACATATACTTCCTACTCATCAAGGCAGGGCAGGTGAAAGAATTCTTTACACATATCTTGGCGGAAAGGGAAAAGTTTTTATCAGCAATACTCATTTTGATACTACAAGAGCAAATATTGAATTTTCAGGTGCGGAAGCTTTTGACATTCCGATAGACGAATCCAATGATCCGATGTTGTATCATCCTTTCAAAGGAAATATGGATATTAAAAAACTGGAGAAATTAATAGATAAATATGGAAGAGAAAATATTGGCGGAGTGATATTGACAGTTACAAATAACAGCGGAGGCGGTCAGCCTGTAAGTATGGAAAATGCAAGACAGATCGCTGAAGTTTGCAGAAATCATAAAATTAATTATTTCATTGATTGCTGCAGAATAGCCGAGAATGCATATTACATAAAACACAGGGAAAAAGGTTTTGAAAATTATACTTACAGACAAATTGCGCAGGAAATGTTTTCACTCTCTGACGGCTGTGTAATGAGCGCAAAAAAAGACGGACTTGTCAATATGGGAGGATTTCTGGCAATTAAGGAAAAACATCTTTCAGATGAATGTACAAATCTGCTGATAATTACAGAAGGATTTGTAACATATGGCGGACTTTCCGGCAGGGACATGGAAGCAATTGCCATTGGATTAAAAGAAGTCTTTGATCCGGATTATCTGAAATACAGAATCAAAAGCACTGAATATCTTGGTGACAAACTTTATAAAATGGGAGTTCCATTGATATGGCCGATTGGCGGACATGCAGTATACATAGACGCAAAAGCTTTTTATCCGCAAATTCCTGTTGATCAGTATCCCGGTCAGGCTCTTGTTTGCGACCTTTATATAAAAGGCGGGATCAGATCCGTTGAGATCGGTTCCGTTATGTTCGGGAAATATGATGACAATGGAAAACTTATTCAGGCTCCGAATGAACTTGTTCGTCTTGCGATACCGAGAAGAGTTTATACTCAAAGTCACATTGAATATGTAATTGAAGTATTTGAAGAACTCATAAAAGATAAAGACTCAGCAAAAGGTATTAAAATTATTGAAGAGCCGAAGTTTTTAAGGCACTTTACGGCGAAGTTTGAGAGACTATAAAAAAAGCTAAACATAATTACATAAATGAATTTATTATAAAACTTTTAAATTTATAAATGTCTCTTCAATGTTTGTTAAATTGAATCTATTTTTCCTTGAAAATTTATAACTTTGTAATTAATATGCAACTGAAATTAAATTTATCCCATAAATTTAAATTAATCAAATAATATAAAGACTGCTTACGATTTTTACTCCAATTTATCAACCAAAAGGATTCTAAAATGAAATCACCAAAAGCAGTAATTATTTATCTATCCATTTCAATTCTTTTTATAATTACTCTTTCATCATGCAGTGAAGACGTAATATCTCCTGATACCAGTCAGCAATATGAGATAAAGGTCTGGGATTATTCTGATAATCACTATTTTCTTGATACTTTGTATAAGCAAAGCTTTGCGGATTATTATAACAATCTGACAATTAATTCTCATACAGACAGTTTTCAGGTGGATGAACAAAGTTTTGAAATATGGGTGCAAACTGAGGTTACATCTATCGGATACAGAAGAGCTGGACTTCATGTTAATCTGCCGAAACTTCCATCCAGTGGAAAATATAATGATACTTTGAAATCAGTTCCGAACCCTGAACAGGGAATCAGACTTTTTGGAATTGTAAGAAAGTTAGATCCTTCAGAATATAAACTAAATAAATTTCCAGGTTATGTTTCACTGAAAATTAATCTTCCTGAAAATTATTTTGCAGGTGTTGCTTATAAAACACCAAGGACAGGCGAACAATTTGGTACCATTTCAACTGATTCAAATTCTGCACCAAACGATACTCTCGTTTTAAAAATGGTAAAAGTGCAAAATCTCATTCCGGATAATATTATCGCATGGGATCTGAAACTGAAAAATATTTATCAGCTTCCTGTAAAACCTGTTTCTCAGAGCGGGTTTGAGTTTAATATCAGTTACTATTACGATAACTCTTACAAAATCAGCCTGCCGGGAATCAGTACTTATCTGAACACTATATTGAAACTTGA
>DAIPYE010000255.1:0-2368 GCA_036782915.1 Bacteroidota bacterium
TACTTTGAAACGGCATATTCAATTAAAAAATTAAATAATAATGAATATGTTTTTTGCGGTACTTCAGATTCTGTTAAGGAGTATTATGAAAGAGCATTTATAAGAAAAATAGATCTGAGTGGAAATGTTTTAAGTGAAAAATTTTATAGAGGTGGTGATGAATCAAATCAATTTAGCTCTATAGATTTAACTAATGATAAGGGATATATACTATGCGGATATGCAACCTTTATAACATCTGCTTTATATTCATACATAGTAAAGACAGATTCTTTAGGTAATATTCCAACTAAAATAAATAATAGTATTTCTTCCATCATAGAAAATTATAAATTATATCAAAACTATCCAAATCCATTCAACCCTTTAACTCTGATAAAATATTACATACCTGTATCAAGTAAAGTTAAAATAACAATTTTTGATATATTAGGTAAAGAAATTTTAACCTTAACAAATAAGCTTCATCTAGCCGGAAATTATAAAATTGAATTTAATTCTAATCTAATAAAGGATAGAATATCTAGTGGAATTTATTTTTATAAACTTGCAACTGGAGATTTTACAGCTGTAAAGCGAATGGTGCTCATAAAGTAAAAATAAAGTAAATATAAAATACCAATTTTGGAGAATCATACGATTCTCCATTTTTTTTATGCGGATGATTTTTCAAATTGTTTTTGCTTAGCCGTATAATTATTTTCCATTTGTAAAAGCTTAGATGGCGGAATTGGTAGACGCGCTGCATTCAGGGTGCAGTCTTAGTATTAAGGTGGGGGTTCGAGTCCCCCTCTGAGCACAAAAAAAATAAACTTATGAAAATTGAAAAAGATTTGGAAATTAAAACAACCTTACTCGCAGGATAAATCCGTCCAGAACGGCGAAATATCAGATTTTATCCGTCAGGTCAGAGACCTGAAATCAAATGTTCAGCTTCCCGAACTTGCGTTAAAACTTCTTTACATGAGAGGAATTTCGGATTATCATAAAATGCTGAAATTTTTCAGACCTACCATAGATAAATTACATGATCCTTTATTAATGAAAGATTGTGATATTGCTTCGGAAAGAATTATTGAAGCTATAAAAAATAAAGAGCTTATCATGATACTCGGCGATTATGATGTGGACGGGACATGCGGTGTGTCAATGTTCAGTTTGTTTTTAAAGAAATTCGGTCTTGAAGGGGAATGTTACATTCCGGACAGAATCACCGAAGGTTACGGAATTTCAACACAGTCAATTGATTTTGCCAAAGAAAAAAATATAAAATTAATAGTTGCGATAGATTGCGGGATAACTGCTTATGATAAAGTAGAATACGCAAAAACTTTAGGGATAGAGTTTATAATCTGTGATCACCATCAGCCGCCGGAGAAAATTCCGGATGCACTGGCTGTAATGGATCCGATGAGAGAAGATGATACTTATCCATTCAGATATCTTTGCGGCGCCGGAGTTGCATTTAAACTTGCGCAGGCAGTTTGTATAAAACTCGAAAGACCCGAGATCCCGGCAATGCTGATAGATATTGTAGCCATCGCAACAGCTTCGGATATTGTTCCGTTGGTTGACGAAAACAGGATCATTGTAAAAGAAGGTTTTGAACTTATTAATACTGATCCAAGGCTTTCATTAAGAATACTCATAGAGTCCAGCGGACTGAAGATCGGAAATCTGAATACAGGAAATATTGTGTTCACAGTAGCGCCAAGGATAAATGCAGTGGGAAGACTCGGCGATGCCAAACGTGCTGTTGAATTATTGACATGTGAAGACAATGAAAAAATTAAGGAATTTGCATACATACTAAATGACGAAAATCAGAACAGAAGAGAGATCGACAAAACAATTACAGAAGATGCTTTTAAAATGTTTGATGATCTGCCTGTAATAGAAAATCAGAATGCAATAATTGTTTATAATGAAGAATGGCATTCGGGAGTCATAGGAATTGTGGCTGCAAGGCTTGTGGAAAAATATAATCTTCCGGCAATTGTACTGACAAAAGTGAACGGCGTGGCGAAAGGAAGTGCCAGAAGCATCAATACATTTAATATTTATGAAGCACTCAAAAAATGTCAGGAGCATCTGATTCAGTTCGGCGGACATTTTCATGCTGCAGGGCTGGAGATTGAAATTGACAAAATCGAAGAATTTACAAAGGCATTTAATGAGATCGCATCTGTTGAAATTTCCGATGAACAGCTTATACCTGAGATTGAAGTTGATGCTGAGGTTACATTTGAAGATCTGTCGCCGAAATTCATACAGATCCTTTCCTTCTTTGAGCCATACGGACCGGAAAATATGACACCGGTATTTGAAACGAAGAATGTTCAGATCGTCGGAGATGAGCGGTTCACAG
>DAIPYE010000256.1:0-2355 GCA_036782915.1 Bacteroidota bacterium
TCTGGGCTTATGGTGTACTCGGATGGGGCGGTTACTGGGGATGGGATCCTGTAGAAAATTCCTCATTCGTTCCATGGATAGTTATTGTAGCCGGAATTCACTCAATGATCGCAGAAGAAAAAACAGGAAAATTCAAAAAAACAAGTTTAATGCTCTGTATAATTGCATTTGTACTTGTTTTGTATTCTACATTCCTTACGAGAAGCGGAATTCTTGGTGATGCTTCGGTTCACTCATTTGTCGATCCGGGACAGGAAGTTTATTTATTTTTAGTGGTTTTTCTCTCACTGTTCGGCGGCGGCGGAATCGGATTAATATTATTCAGATTGAAAAGTCTTAATTCTGAAAAAACCGAAACTGCAAATATTTTATCAAGAGAATCTGCAGTTTTTGTCGGCGCGATCACTTTATGCGCTACAGCTCTGGTCATTGCAGTAGGTACAAGCTGGCCGATATTTTCAAAAGGAACAATTGATCCTGCATTTTACAATAAAATGAATCTTCCTCTTGCAATACTTATTGCTGCTATTAACGGCATCAGTATATTACTTGCCTGGAAACATACTGAAGAAAAAAGATTTTTTAAAAGTTTGTATCTTCCTTTAATACTTACCGGAGTGGTAACAATTGGGTTAGTAATATTAGGTATAGATGATATACTAATTGCTATATTTGCTGCAGCATCACTATTTGCTCTGTTCATAAATGCAAATATTGCCATAAAAATATTTACAAAAAATAATCTGAAAGCCGGACCATATATTGCTCATCTGGGAATAATGATTTTATTTCTTGGTATTATAGGTTCTTCTAAATATTCGGAAGAAGTAAATCTTTCGTTACCTTTGAATGAAACAAAATCTGCATTAGGTTATCAGATGACTTATAAAGGCGCTACTCCTTTTGCAGACGATAAGGATAAATATCATTTTAATGTAGTTGTGGAAAAAGACGGCAAAGGTTTTCTGCTTCAGCCGGTTATGTTTTACAGTGAATATTCACAGGGAATTATGAAAAATCCTGATATTGCTAATCTTGGAGTTAAAGATGTTTACCTTTCACCAATGTCACTTGAATCTCCTAAAGCATTTGCAGATGAAGATGTAGTTGCATTCAAAAAAGGCGAGGAAAAAGAAGTTAAAGGATTGAAAGTGAAATTTATAGATTTTGACAGATCTAAATTCAGTCAGGAATCCATGACAGAAGGAAAAGATAATGTTATCGGTGCTGAATTTGAAATTACATATAACGGTAAAACTGAAAAGGTTATTGCAGAACAACTTATTTCGAACGGAAATACCGAGAATATGCCGGCAAGACTAAGCGGAACAGATAAATTCACATTCCTTCTTTCTCATATTTCAATTGCAGGAGAGTCAACTGCTGATCTGGCAATTGTAGATGAAACAGCACCGTCAGTTCAGGATCCTGAGACACTTGTTTTAACAGCCAGCATAAAACCTTTCATTAATCTTGTCTGGGCTGGAACAATTATTATGGCACTTGGATTCTTTGCTTCTTTATACGGAAGAGCTAATAGATTAAAAAAGAGTCAGTCAAATGTGAATGTAAATGTGAATAATGTAAATAACGGTTCTGATAATGGACATAAAAATGGTCATAAAAACGGACATAGTAAAAATGGCAACAGTAAAAATGGACACAGCAAAGTTCACGAGGAATCACATAAAAATTAAAATCCTTTAATACTTAAAAAATCAAAGCCGGAGGTAATTTCTTATCTCCGGCTTTTTTATATCTGGATCTGAAAATTTTAATAACCAACTCTGTGTAAAGAAAATTTGCCCGGTGTCGTCAGAACTTCCGTCATTACGCCACGCGAACAACTGCCAACTCTATGTAAAGATAATTGAATGTATTTATTTCACAAGGATCATTTTTCTTGTCTGTTTAAAATTGCCGGCTTCAATTGAATAATAATAAATTCCGCTGGATAAACCTGTGCCGTCAAACTCTATTTCATAATTTCCCTGATTCTGTTTCTCATTGACAAGTTTTCTCACTTCATTCCCTAAAACATCATAAACTTTCAATGAAACATAATTTGTATTTCTCAATTCGTAATTAATTTTAGTAATCGGGTTGAACGGATTCGGGTAATTCTGACTCAGCACAAACCGGTCAGAGAGAAAAGTATTGTTGTTTTCTGCTGACACAACAAGATCAGGTTTGTACAAGGTTATATACTGAAAATTTAAACCTGCTACAACTGTCCTCAATAATGCCCCGCTTGAACTGTCCACTTCGTGCACTCCGGAACCATTTGTTACCAGATATCTTCCGTTATCCAGTAAATAAACAGACCGTACTCCTGTTACACTGTTTTGCAATCTT
>DAIPYE010000257.1:0-2317 GCA_036782915.1 Bacteroidota bacterium
CAAACAATGGTATCTGAGCCGATTTTCCTGTAGCTCCAAGAAATAATAATAAAGCTATGGTTAATAAAAGCACATCTCCGACTTGAAAACCCGCTAATCCGTTCAGGAATTTAGAAATCTCTAATGTATTAAAATTTGTAAAATTAAGTAAATTTATTTAAATTTAAATAAAATTTTTAAAGATGATAACGAATGCCTATATTGAATAAAAATGAATATAGATTCAGTAAACCGCTGTGCCAGTCAGGAGAATCATAATGTCTTTTATAATATCCCAGTGTTCCGATAAGCTGTAAATTTTCATTTGATAAAAAATTATTCTTATTTCCGTTAAAAGTAAAATCGAAATTTATAACATTTGAATAACCGGAATTAATTTGTCCATCAACTCCCATAAATTCCGGTAACACTAAATAAAAGGGCTGAAAGAAAAAAGCAGCAGTCTGAAAATACTGTCTGTATTCCAGTGAGCCGGTAAAGGTCTCGTTAAAATTTTTACTCAAAATTGCATAAGCAGTACTGGAGTTAATATCCCACGAATCCCAGTAATATCTGTAACCGGGCTGCAAAGTAATATCATCGGTAATACCGATATTGGTTTTTATGCCAACTGCTCTTCTTATCCTGCTCTCAGGATACACTGGTTCATAATTAATGAAAGCGCCTTTTTCTTCGTTATAAATTCTTACGATCTGATACCCGATCAGCTGGTATCCGTTTGATTCAATGTAAGATGCATCGATCTGAGCAATTACATTTTTACCGAGAATTTGTGAAAACGCCAGATTGTAAGCATAAGTGTTTTTGTCTTTAGTCCATGTTCTGTTTTCAGGGAATATTTTGTCAAAACTAAAAGCAGCTCCCAGTGTAAGATATGTATTCTGCGCAGCAAAAGGATAAGTAATGGAGCCTAAAATTGTTTTTGAAGAATAATCATGCTCGATACTATAAAGAGCGTTCACATAAAAACTGCCTTCAGAAATCTGTTGAGTAACACCGACACCGATCTCATGACGCCATTCTTCAGGAGTGTCATCTTTTCCGCCGTGAGTATTATTGGTAGCTGATGTTATTCCGTCAACTTCAAAAAGACTCTGCATGGAAGCAGCGCTGATTATGTCAGTAAGATATGTGGCGGAAACACTTGTAGTATTGGAAAGTTTTTTTGTATAATTGATTGAAGGATAAACTACATTAACACCGAAATTATCAAAGTAGGAATTTATTCTCGCCTGCAATTCATCTTCGGGAACATCCTGAGAATAAGAAACAGCAGTTGTAATTGAAAATAAAAAAATAAGAAGAAAATAAATTAGGTTTTTATCCACAACCGCAACCGCCGCTTTTTGCTCCGTCAGCACCCTGAGAGCCTTCACGAATATACAAATAATGATTCTGAATACCTTTTTCAATAGGGTTTTCATCAAAGATCATGTTAGGATCCGAAAGTCTTTCTCTGTCAATTGGTTTTACAACCTGGCATCCAGATATGTAAAAAATACAGTATGCAGTAAGCAAAGTAAAAAACATTTTAGCCATAGTGCCCGGTAATAGTTTAATATTCAAAATTAATTTATTTAAACTTTCTTGTATTCCATAATTGATCGTGACACTGGTAACAGGACTGAACAAAAATATATCTTCCATCATATGTCTGCACTCCTCCTCTGAGATCCTGACCATGACATTCATCACATCCTGCGGCAGACCTTTCACCGTCTTTATGCAGGAAAATACCGTGTAATATAGTATGATCTGCGGGAACTTCCGGTTTGGATTGATTTGAAACCAAGCTGTCGCATCCATAAAAATACAGAATTATAAAAAGAATTGATCCGAACAGAATGTAGAGTCTAGACATTTGATTATATTGTATACCAAACTTAGATAGAAAATATGTCATTCACAATTAACAAATTCTATCCTGCTAAAGAGAAGAATCATAAAAAATAAATTTAATGAATAAATGAATAGGATTAATATAAAAAATAAAATAAGTTATTGCTGTTAATTTTATTGCTTAACATTGAACTTCTAAACTTCTAAACTTCTAAACTTCTAAACAATGAAACAAAAATTAATTGTTGTAATTGTTTTAATAATATTTTTCTCTGCCAGTGTAATTCTTTATGGAGATATAGGCGGAAAAACAGGAAGAACAAAAAAAACTTCAACGGCAGGCTGCGGCAGTTGTCATGGTTCATCTGCAAATACAGGAGTTACAGTGAGTATAGAAGGACCTGATACATTAAGCACCGGTCAGACTTCTCAATATTTTATAACTGTTTCAATGGCAGGTAAAACTGGTGCGGGTTTT
>DAIPYE010000258.1:0-2252 GCA_036782915.1 Bacteroidota bacterium
CTACGTTTTGAATTCCCGTGGTATTTGATCTTAACGAATTATAACCCACTGCAGTTAAATTACTGCCGGTGCTGTTGGAAAGTAAACTGTTGAAACCAACAGCTGTATTTTGAGATCCGGTTGTATTGGAATTCAATGAACTGCCTCCAAGACCTGTGTTATAACTTCCGGCAGAATTGTTGAATAAACTCTGAGAACCTAAGGCAGTATTTTGATTACCGGTCGTGTTCAATAACATTGTATTGAGTCCGACAGACGTGTTATCATCACCGGTAGTATTACTGACTAAAGCTAAACCGCCAATTGCCGTATTTTGTACGCCGGATGAATTACTGCTTAATGAATTGAATCCTAAAGCCGTATTGTAAGCGCCGTTCGTTGAGAAGTTTCCTGAGTTTTCGCCCAAGAATGTATTTGAAAAACCAAAATTATGCATGAATCTGTTCGCTCCAAAATAAATCACTCCTGTTGTCGGGCTTAAAGTATTCTCAAGTCTTAGAGAATTCAGGACATTCACTTCACCTGTTGACTGATTTATTTTTAAAAAATCATTTGATGCATCTTTGATTTTGAAGACTCCACCCAAGCCGAGAGTGTTTGTAATGTTTTGTGAAAAAACTGATGTGACAAAAATTAAGCTCAGAAATAAGTTTAAAGCAATGAACAATTTTTTCATCTTAATTCCTTTCTTTTTATATTTTTTAATTATTTTTTTTAAACGGAGTCTGCAAATATAATTATTTTAACGTCTAATATTTAGTTATTGCAGTTAAAACATTAAACAAAAAGATTCCATCTAAAAATTAAAGATGGAATCTTTTTGTTATTTAAAAACATGTCGTTTCTTACATTTCACCAGCCAAAGACGGGCAGTCACATCACGGAGTTATCACATAGACGCCAAGTGAAACATTATTCTCGACTATACTCACATCCCCCGCATCAACAAAATCATCTCCAGTCAAATCTGCATTCAAATATCCGCTGAGTGATTGAGATGCTGCATTTTCTACTTCGCTTAAATCTGAAGCATCTATTGTCCCGTCCTGATTTAGATCGCCTCTGTAAAATGCAAACACATCATAAGGCGAATTGTCCACCTGTATTTCATTATTTCCGTAAGCATAAACTGAACTTACTGAAAATGCAATTGTGTTTTCACCGGTCACCATACTGATCGCATCTGCACTCCATGTTTCCAAAGCATTCCTGTGTTTTACAACTATGTAATACGGTACATTGTTCTCTGCATTTTCAAATAAAAAATCCTGTCCCGTAAGCGGTCCGTATAAAATATCTTTTGCTGAATCTGCAATTTCATAAGGAGCAACTCCGTTTCTGAGATAGACTGTAACTGTATCAAAAATTTCAATATCAGTTGCCGGATCATATAAACCCTGAATCGAACCAAAGAGAAATGTTCTTTTATAAAATGGATTTTCGACAATTGCCAAAGGACTTTTGTGTAAATTACTGTCCTGTGCTACAATGAAATATTTATAAAATCCCGGCAAAGGCGAAGTATCGAGAAACGTTGTGTCATTTGTAATTTGAAATACAGGTTCAGTAATAGGGTCAATGTATGATGCAGCGCTTCTGTATAAAATATAATTCTTTAAATCCTGTGCAGTGCTTTTTTGCCAGTTAAGTCGCGCATAAGAAGTTTCTTTTGTTGAAATAAACGGTTCAACTTTTTCAGGAACATTATTATCATAGCTATTTCCGGACAGGATTTCCGAATACCAAAATTCACCTGTAACATTATTCCGCGCCTTTATCCGGTAATAAAAACGTGCATTGCTGTCAGCAGTTGAATCCGAAGGAGTATTGTCAGTATAAAAGTAAAATGATTGGTTTGAAGAATTTATTACAGTTCTCTCAACCCAATTATATATTAATGCATTCGGTGGTGTGCTTCTGTAAACTACATAATCGGTAATAGTATTTATATCCGGAACATCATATCCGCTTCTTGCCCATTTAAGATTTACAAAATGTCCTTCATCATTCGGGACATCTTTCACATAATTAAGAATAGGTTTAATGGAAGTTGGTGATGAGAAATAGATATAAGCTTTCCCGATTCCGTTACTTGATAAATCACCGACAATCAAATCTGAAATTCCGTCACCATTTACATCTCCGGCATTGCTCAGAGTAAAACCATATGTATTGACTGCTATACCTCCGTCAAGTATTAAATCAGCTGAATTGTCCATAGCCTTACTGCCAAAATAAACATAAGCTTTATC
>DAIPYE010000259.1:0-1870 GCA_036782915.1 Bacteroidota bacterium
GAGCTTGATGAACAAGCTTTTTCACAAAAATTTAAAATCGGAAAGTTCAGATTTTCAAATGATCTGGAATCGTTAGCTACCTCAGTTCCGTTTCTTCCGGAAAATGAACTTATCAAAATTTATAATGGTGACGGAACAAAACGTGAAGCGAATAAAGCTGTGATAGCTCCCGGAACGGGACTTGGACAGTCGGCATTGAATTACAGTAAAAATAAATATATTTGTTTACCTACAGAAGGCGGCCATACTGACTTTGCTCCGTCGAATGAGACTGAAATTGAACTTCTGAGATTTTTACTAAAAAAATATGATCATGTGAGTTATGAAAGAATAATCTGCGGATCAGGTATGATCAATATTTTTGATTTTTTGAGATCTACTAATAAGTTTGATATAAATGAGGAATTGATAAAAAGAATCGAAACCGATGATTCAGCTTCTGTAATTTCTTCAGAAGGGCTTTCAAAAAAAAGTGAAATTTGTGAAAAGACTATAGATATTTTTGTTTCCATTCTCGGAGCGCAGGCAGGAAATATGGTTTTAAACTTCAAAGCGACAGGCGGTATTTATCTCGGCGGCGGAATCCCTGTTAAAATTTTAAATAAATTTAAGGAAGAAAAATTCATACAGGCATTTTTAAATAAAGGAAGATTAAGCTATTTGTGCGAAGTGACCCCGGTATATATTATTAAAAATGAATCTGCAGGCATAACCGGCGCTGCAATAATTGCTTCCCGTCTATAACATAATTGTATACAATGAAGCTCAAATCTCTGATTAAGGATTGTTTTAAGAAACCAAATTGTTTAAGTTTATATAAATCAAAATCCCCCCAAGACATGAATAAATTACTAAATGCATTAAAATTATTTATCGCAGTTTTTATCATTTTTACATCTGTAAATACATTTGCAGGTATATCTGAAAATTCCTCATACAACGACGGAAAATATTCCAAGGTTAAGATCTTTGCAGGAAGCGAATCCGACATAAAAAGAATAAATAACGCAGGATTGTTCTTTGACCATGCTGAATTTGTCGCAAGTGAATATATGGAAACCTGGCTTTCGGAAGCTGAAATTGAAATGTTAAAGCGATCCGGAATTCCTTATCAGATACTTATAGAAGACTGGGTAAAATATTACAATGAACTCCCAAAAATGACTCCGCAGGAAATCCTGGATGCTATTCAGAGCTCAATAGATGAATACAATATCAGCCATTCCATTTACGGAAGTATGGGCGGATTTTTAATTTTCAGTGAAGTTGTGAATAAACTGGATTCAATGCGTCTTCAGTATCCTAATCTTATTTCTGAAAAATTTTCTTTGGGAAATACTGTTGAAAACAGAGCAATGTGGACTGTCAGAGTTTCAAACAGCCCGGATGCGCCTACAGGCAGACCGGAAGCATGGTTTCATTCTCTGATTCATGCAAGAGAGCCAATGAGCATGGAGCAGAACATTTATTTTATGTACTGGCTTTTTGAAAATTATAATATTGACCCGGTCGCCACTTATATTTTAAATACAAGAGAACTTTACTTTACACCTGTTTTTAATCCGGATGGTTATGAATACAACCGTTCGATCAGTCCGAACGGAGGAGGAATGTGGAGAAAGAACAGAAAGTTAAATTCCGGTACAACTTACGGAATTGATCTCAACAGAAACTTCGGACCTTATGCTTTCTGGAATTCCACCAACAATGGTTCATCTACTGATCCGACAAGTGATACTTACAGAGGACCTTCACCATTCTCAGAACCTGAAACACGCAATGCAATGAATTTTGTGAATTCAAGAAATTTCAAAGGTATTTTAAGTTATCATACTTACGGTAATTATCTTATTCGTCCGTGGGGTTATGT